>JAGPFF010000009.1 GCA_018056725.1 Anaerolineaceae bacterium | reverse complement strand
GCCACCGAAATAATTCTTGCCACCCGGGTTCTGACCGCGCTCGATGAGCGCAACTTTCAACCCGTTACGGGCACAGATAGTCGCAGCGGTTCCACCGGCAAGACCAGCGCCGACCACGATAACATCAAAACTTAATTTTTCGTCTTTACGTTTTTCCGCCTCAGGCATGCTGTGCCTCCTTCAATGCCCTGATTTCTTTGATCATCGCAGGGATGACTTCGAAGAGGTCTCCTACGATGCCCAACGTTGCTACCTCAAAGATAGGCGCTTTGGGGTCGCGGTTGATGGCGAGAATAAAGTCGGAATCCTGCATCCCCACCTTGTGCTGGATGGCGCCTGAGACACCGGCAGCAATGTAGAGTTTGGGGCGCACGGTTTTGCCGGTTTGTCCAACCTGATGATCATACGAGATCCAGCCGGCATCCACGCAGGGGCGGGTGGATGCCACAACCCCGCCTAATTCATCTGCGAGCTCCTTGAGCAGCTTGAATCCCTCAGGTCCGCCCACGCCACGCCCGCCGGTGACGAGCACATCGGCGTATTCGATCTTGGCATTTTCATTTTCACTGTAAATTACTTTGAGAATCTTTGCGCCAATCTCATCTTCAGTAATATGAACGTCTTCAAAGGAAATCTCCCCTTTAACTTCGCTGACTTTTTCCGGTGTAGGGAAGACTCTTGGTCTCACGGATGCCATTTGCGGACGATGTTTACGGCAGACAATGGTGGCAATGATATTGCCGCCAAACGCCGGACGGGTTGCCAGAAGCAGCTTCTCGCCGCCTTCTTTGATCGCTCCCATTTCCAGTTTTGTGCAGTCCGCGGTAAGACCCGTGCCCAGGCTGGTGGCGACGGCGCCGGCAAGATCACGCCCAAGCGTTGTTGCCCCGATCAGAAAAACCTCGGGTTGATATTTCTTTACCACTTCAACGAGCGCTCTGGAATAAGCCTGGTTACGGTAATGATCAAACACCGGATCATCCACTACATAAATATGGTCTGGTCCGTACTTGAGACCTTCTTCAGCAACTGCTTGGACGTTGTTCCCCACCAATACAGCTTCGACAACCACTTCTTCTCCGGAAACCGCCGCTTCATCGCTGACTTCACTAGCCAACCTGCGGGCAACGCCGATCAACTCCCATGAAACCGGGTGCGGTTTTCCGTTTTCCTGTTCAATAAAGACCCAGAATCGCCTGGTCATTGGGCACCTCCGTTAATTGCGGTCAGTACACCTGAAGCTTTGATTTTATCGATTGCGGTTTTGACCGCACCCTCCACGCCAACTTCAATCGTTTGGATCACCTCCCCGGGGGCATGCAATTCGGGTTGGGTGGTTTTATTCACCCAGGTTGGAGATCCCTTCAGCCCGATCTTGTCCGGCGGAAAACTGATTGGTTCTTCCGCGCTCCATACTTCAGGTTCATATTTAAGGGAGTAGACCAGGTTGGGCAGAGAGGCGTAAGGGATCCTGGCAATCTCTTTTTCACAGGTTAGACCGGCAGGCAGCGGAGTTTTAATGACTTCATTGTAAGATTCCGTCTTGCGTTCCGCGATCATATAGTTTTCACTCAAGTTAATTTCGTGAATTTTGACGGCGTAGGTAATCAGCGGGAAGCCCAGGCGAATGCTCACACCGGGTCCAACCTGGGCGGTATCGCCATCAATTGCCTGCTTGCCAAACAAAACAACTGAAACAGGATCCTGCTCATGAATGTACTGGATGACCGTCGCCAACACAAAGGAGGTTGCCAGGGTATCCGCGCCAGCGAATTGGCGCGCGGAAATGATGATGCCCCGGTCGGCGCCCATCTCAATACATTCCCGAATTGTGGTCACGGTGCTGGGAGGTCCCATGGAAATGACCGTGATTTTCCCGCCGAGCTTTTCCTTCCACTCAACCGCAGCTGCGAGCGCGTGAGCATCGTACGGGTTGAGAATGGTGGGAACACCCTGGCGGATCAAATTGCCGGTTTCTGGATCGATGCGAATGTTGGTTGTATCCGGGACTTGTTTAACTGCTACGAGTGCATGAAACACTATTCACCTCCAAGATCAGGGTAAGACAAAAAAGAGTAGATACCAACAGCTTCTTGCCGGATTTTTTCCGTTTGAGTACGTTTCTGGTGAAATGGATCGAATCTTATAAGAAACTTTCCAACCAGTCACCCTATTTTACGATAATAATTCGAAATGTGAAACTGACTTTTAATTACTTGAGAACTGAAAATTTAGGAATTGGTGAACCAATCAGCATTTTTGTGGATTAATTGGGCAATACACAGCGGTGGCACAATGAAAAGGGGGATCTATTGGATATGCCAGGTTTGGCTGACCGGCTCCTATATTATAATAACGGCACAGCAATTGTTGTGATGCCACTCATTTCCGTCTGCAAAGGATTTACATCCAGAGAGGATCAGCGAGGAAGCATGAAATTTTCTGTCACGGAAATTCCGGATGTGTTGCTCATTGAACCACAAGTTTTTGGCGATTCGCGTGGTTTTTTTATGGAAACTTACCAGCGAAAGTTGTTCGCTGAAGCCGGGATCGATGCAGAATTTGTGCAGGATAACCATTCCATGTCTGTTCAGGGAACCTTGCGCGGATTGCATTACCAGATCCACCACACGCAGGGAAAAGTAGTGCGTGTCATTGCGGGTGAAATATTTGATGCAGCCGTGGATTTGCGCCGATCTTCACCAACTTTTGGAAAATGGGTGGGGGTTAACTTATCCGCGGAAAACAAACTCCAGCTTTGGGTTCCAATGGGTTTTGGTCACGGGTTTTATACGCTCTCTGAGACGGCTGAAGTGATTTACAAGGCAACAGATTATTACTCACCGGCGGATGAACGCTCCATTTTATGGAATGATCCGGATATTCAAATTAAATGGCCATCCTTGGCTGAAGAAAAGCTGATCCTCTCAGCGAAAGACGCACAGGGTAGCACGTTGCGCGAGGCGGAGGTATTTGCATGAAATTTTCCCGCATCCTGGTGACCGGCGGTGCCGGGTTCATCGGTTCGAATTTTATCCGGCACCTGCTTACAAGGTATCCAGACCTTTTCGTCCTGAATCTTGATCTGCTCACCTATGCTGGCAGTCTCGAAAATCTTAATGATCTTCCACGAGATGCCAACTATCAGTTTGTTCAAGCCGATATTCGCGATCAGGAAACACTCATCACCCTGATCCGTTCTTACGGCATTGATGCCATTGTTCATTTTGCCGCCGAGTCACATGTGGATCGATCGATTCTTGGTCCCGGCGCCTTTGTTCAAACGAATATTGTCGGCACTTTTTCTCTGCTCGAAGCTGCCCGTATTGTATGGTTGACCGAGAAGAAACTCGCCGAGGATCAGGTGAGGTTCCACCATATCTCTACGGATGAAGTTTTTGGATCTCTAAAGGCAGGTGAGCCGGCATTTAGTGAGACCACCCCTTACTCACCCAATTCCCCCTATGCAGCTTCCAAAGCCAGCAGTGATCACCTGGTACGAGCCTATCACCATACCTACAATCTTCCAGTTACCCTGACCAATTGTTCCAATAATTACGGACCCTATCAGTTTCCGGAAAAACTTATTCCGCTGATGATCCTCAATGCCCTGGAGGGTAAACCCCTGCCGATTTATGGCGACGGCAAACAAATTCGTGATTGGCTTTACGTGGAAGACCATTGCGAGGCGATCTGCCGGGTGCTGCAAGATGGAAAAGTAGGTGAAAGTTACAACATTGGCGGGAATAATCAACCTGCCAACATTGAGATTGTGGATGCCATTTGTGCCTTGATGGATGAGCTTCGCCCCAGTTCAGACCGGCGACCGCACCGTCAGTTAATGCAATTTGTGGCTGATCGTCCGGGTCATGATCGCCGTTATGCGATGGATATTACCAAGATCACGCGAGAGCTGGAATGGAAGCCCCGATTCGATCTGCAACAGGGGCTGCGCAAGACGGTGGAGTGGTATTTATCAAACCCGGAATGGATCATCGCCATCCGGCAGCAAAAACAATACGACGATTGGATGAGCAGAAATTATGCCCAACGAGGAGAATTATGAAAGGGATCCTTCTTGCCGGAGGAAAAGGCACCCGTCTTTTTCCGCTCACACTTGCCACGAGCAAACAACTTTTGCCAGTTTTTGACAAACCGATGATTTATTACCCGTTATCCATGCTGATGCTTGCCCGGATCCGTGAGATTCTCGTCATCAGCTCGCCGGAAGATCTCCCTTCCTTCAAGCGTCTGCTGGGGGACGGATCCCAATGGGGTGTAAATTTTGATTATGCTGAACAAGCAACACCGCGCGGGCTGGCGGATGCCTTCCTTGTTGGTGAGGATTTCATCCATGGCGAGCCATGCTGTTTGATCCTTGGCGATAATATTTTCTTCGGTCACGGGCTGCCGGATAAACTGCGCCAGTCCGCTGCATTGAAAACTGGCGCGGTGGTGTTTGCCTACCCGGTGCGCGACCCTGAGCGTTATGGTGTGGTGGAATTTGATGAGCAGGGTAAGGCGATCAGTCTGGAGGAAAAACCAGAACATCCAAAATCGCGTTTTGCCGTACCAGGCTTATATTTTTATGATGAAAAAGTGACGGAATTCGCGCGCTCGCTCAAGCCATCCTCCCGCGGCGAGATCGAAATCACCGATCTCAACCGGATTTACCTGGAACGGGGAGAATTAACCGTTCAGCAAATGGGGCGTGGTACAGCCTGGCTGGATGCCGGTACGCATGAATCTTTGCTGCAAGCCTCCAATTTCATTCAAGCCGTGGAAGAGCGGCAGGGAATCATGATCTCCTGTCCGGAGGAAATTGCCTTTCGCATGGGGTTTATTGACCGCGCCAGGTTCCTGGAAACAGCAAAAAAATACGAGTCAAATGGTTATGGGGCTTATCTGCGCCAGTTCATCGAGGGGGTTTTGTGAAAATTCTGCTCATTGGCTGTAATGGTCAATTGGGATGGGAATTGCAGCGTGCCTGCATGACGCTGGGTCAAGTGATGGCTTTGGATTACCCTCAGATTGATATTCGCCAAAGCAGTGCGCTGCGGGAACTGATCCGTTCAACACGCCCGGATGTTCTATTAAACCCCGCTGCCTATACCAATGTGGAAAAAGCCGAGAGCGATCGAGAAGCCGCTGTGGAAGTGAATGCGAAAGCCCCCGGTGTGATGGCGGAAGAAATGAAAAAGCTGGGCGGTGTTTTCATCCATTATTCCACGGACTATGTGTTTGATGGGAAAAAGAACGCTCCTTATGTTGAGACGGATGACCTCAATCCCCTCAATGAGTATGGATCGAGCAAGCTGGCTGGTGAACAAGCTGTGCAGGCAGCCGGCGGAGTCGCTCTCATCTTCCGCACCAGCTGGGTCTACAGCCTGCGCGTCGGCGGCTTTGTGAATAAAGTTCTGCAATGGTCGCGGCAGCAGCAGGTGATGCGGGTTGTGGATGACCAGACAGGCAGCCCAACCTGGGCACGTATGCTGGCAGAGGCGACCGCAATGGTAATTGCCCGAGGCGGCAGCGATGTCAGAGGTTTCCTTCACGGTCGTGAGGGGATCTATCATCTCGCCGGCAGCGGCGCTGCCAGTCGTTTCGAGTGGGCTCGTGAAGTGATCACCAGAGACCCCGCAAAGGCGGAGCAGGTGGTCAAAGAGTTGTTGCCGGCAAAATCGGACGAATTTCCCAGCCAGGTCACCCGTCCAGCTTATTCGGCGTTGGATTGCTCCCGCTTTGAGAACACCTTTGGTATTCCCGTCCCGGACTGGAAACTTGGCATTCAATTAGCCCTTGGCTAAAGGTGAACGCTTAACTTCAGGGATTCAATGGGGTGAAATTTTGCCTGACAGGGTGGGTGACTCTCAGGATTACCCATCCCTTAGGCGTCCGCTATCATTGTCTGTGAAATTCTATTTTCCCTGGTGTGCCTGGATGGATCGTTTCCGCTGCTCGATTCGTTCCAGCCGGTCATTCGCGGTGCGATGACCTGTGTTGCATTTTGGGATCGGGGTGTAGGTCAGATTGGGGGAGAAATATGGATCATCCGCTTCGAGCCAGCTTTTTAATTCGTGGTAACCAAATAAAATGTCCCCGGTAGGGGTGGAATATCCCCGTGAACTGCCCTCAAAATGAATTAATTGCGCGAAAGGAGTGTAAAGGTTCCGATACCCTTCCTTTATCACGCGCAGACAGAAGTCAATATCACCAAACGCAAGGCGAAAGCGCGGGTCATAACCTCCCACCTGGTTAAATACATTGCGCCGCATTGCCTGGCAGGCACCCGTGAGCGCATAGAAGTTGCGATACCAGTCTGCTGAACCTGCCAGTCCGTGATAGTGTTCAGGGGCATTCAAATACAGGTGCCCGATAAATCCGTTCATGCCAAGAATAATCCCCGCGTGCTGGATGGATCTGTTTTTATGGAGCAGTTTCGCACCAACTATGCCAATTTCAGGCTGGCATGCCCAGCGCACCATTTCACTCAGCCAGTCAGGTTGGGTGATTAACATATCATTGTTCAAAATAACGATGATTTCGCCGTCGCTATGTTCCACACCGGTGTTGACTGCCGTGGAGTAATTAAATGGAGCATTGTAAGGAATGAGTTTGAACCGGGGGTCATTTTCCAGCTCTGCATACAGCAGCAAAGCTTCTCTTTCCGTACTGCCATTATCGACGATACAGATCTCATAATTTGAATAGTCTGTAAGGGTAAAAATGGACTGCAGCAAAGCGCGCAGCATATTCCCATGATTTCGGTTCAGGATGATGAGGGAGGTTTTAGGTTCGTTGATTTTCCATTGAATCCAGCGATTGCCCGCACGTGTTTCAGTGGAAACAGTGGCATTGACCTGACGCTGAAGCAGTTTTTTAATCTCGCCGTCAAGTGCAGGGTTGAATTCGGGTTCGTGGAGGCGGGCAAGCACAGCCGGTATGTGGAGAATGCTTGCCTTTTCCTGAATGAGGGTGGAGAGAAGCCGGTATTCGAACCCCATTCCGTCAGTGATTTCATCACTTTGGAACAGCAAATCCGTCATTTTTCTTGTTCGGATGAATCCTCTGGAAAGATAGTTGACCGAAAGCATTAATTCCGGAGAGAGCGCCGAGGGCTTGAAGAATGGGCGGACAGCACCATTCAAGCGGTCCTGATATTCACAATCGAAGTAATACACTTCACCCAGGGGGTCGTTCTTTTGCTCCGCGTGCAAATACGCCGGAAGATTTTTGTAAAACTGGTCACCTGCGCTGCAGAAGACGACAAACTCCGTGCTGACCGACTTCAGCGCGGAGAGGAGAGCCGGTCCTTTCGCCACTGGTGGGAGAAGATCATTGGGCGCAGAAATCCCGGCAAGCTTTCTGAGGACGTTTTCCCAATTGACCTCGGCGTCCAGGATTGGAACCACTTTCCACCCGCGCTGCCCCATGCCGACCAGGGATTCAATTGTTACGGCTGCCTCATTTTCTTTGTTTTTCATCACGGTGAGCAAAAAAGTCACGCTGAAATCCCCTGCCTCGGGTAGGTTCGCGGAGTTGATAATTTGTGAGGAGATTCGTTTCCATGCGGAATAAGAGCGTTTCGCGAGCCGCATCTGATGGGCAATAAACGGGCGTGTGGCGTAAAGGCGGTGGTAGATGGTGCGCAGAAAGAGTTCCTGGCGGCTTTCAGGTGGTAGCAGTTCCATACGGAGTTGATGGATTAATGATTTCATGAAGATAACGTTTCTCTGCTGGATGAGGAGGTGGATAGTCAATGGAAAGGCATTGAAACCCCCATCCAAACTACCCTTTCATCAGCGATTCCATTTCTTTTCGAGCAAAAAACTGTATTCCAGGCGGTCGGATTCGGAGAGCTGGGTGGTGGCGCGTTGCACAAAATGATAAACCTTGGATTTGGGCGTATAAATGGTTTTTCTCTGTAGATGCTCCCTTAAGAGATTACAGTAAAACCGATCTGAATAATGATGAAGTCCATTTTCATCATCCAATTCCCCAAACATACGGAGGGTGGTACGGGGAAGGTAGGCACAAAAAAATGGAGCAAAAGATAATTCCATAAATCCATTGGCTGGATCAAAGATTGGATCAAGAATATTCCAATGATGCATGGAGATGTTGATGTCCAATTCTCTGGTAACCACACAGCGCGGTCGGTGGAAGAACATGCTGGCTTCGCCTGGCAAGACCACCTGCGAGGGAACAATGACGCCAACCTCCGGATAGAGAAATTTAACCTCCTGCAAAGCCTCCAGCCAATTCTTTGTCACCAGCACATCGTTATTGAGAACAAGGATGTCATTTTCAAATTTGCTGACGGCAATCCCCTGATTTACGGCATGGGTAAACCCGCTATTTTGGGAGTTATAGATGACTTTGATCGCGTCTTTGCCATCGACGGAATGAAGATATTGCTTAACCTCCGAGCTTGAGTCATTATCAACAATGATGACCTCGTACGGAATGGACTGGGTATAGGTTTTAATTGACCACAAACAGATTTTTAAGTAGTCCAGGCACTCGTAACTGGGGATAACAATTGAAACAGGACTTTTCTCGTACTCATGAATCTCTAAATCCTGGCAGTAAAATTTCTGATAGCCGAAAGGTGCAAAAGAGGGTTTGATTAGGGTATCTTGCCGGGTGAAGTGCATGGAATCGATCTGGGCAATTGGCTGTTCATGGTCAACGGTGAAGGTGGCTTGGTTGGAAACATTTTTACTGAAATAGTCAGAAAGGATGCAGGCAATTCCATAAGCGGGCTTGTGGCGGGTTAATTGCAGGATAAAGTCCCAATCCGCCAGTCTGCGCAGTGAAGAGGTGAAACGCACGGGTTGTTCCAATTGTGCCCGATGGAAGATCACCCCGGTATCAATGTAATTGTGATTTTCGAGCGTGGGACGGTGAAAAACCGAAAAACGAATTCCGTTCTGATGCTGATCACCAGCTTCTATGTTGTAAAGTCTTTGCGCGCAGTAGATGACATCAAAATTTGGGCGGTTGAGCAGTTCGTTCACCATGATAAGCAAGAAATCCGGGTGCATCTGATTATCACTATCCAGATAGCAAATGAATTCCCCCCGGGTTTCCTCAAGCGCAATATTTCTCGCGCCAGCTGCGCCTAAATTTTCTTCGCTCCTGAAATATCGGATTCGCTCATCGGAGATGGATCGGACAACTTTTTCCGTATCATCCGTGCTGGCATCATCCACGATGAGTAATTCCCAGTTGGCGTAACGCTGCCGGATGATGCTTTCGATGGCACTAAGGATCACGTTTGCCCGGTTATAGGTTGGCATGATGATGGAGACCCGATGATTTTGTGGCAGTGGCAGATACTTTCGGGTTAGCGAGACCCGCAAGGATTCCATGGCGCCGATCGCCGACTCTTCATCTTCATCATAAGGAAAATACAGTTTCTGGTCAGTCAATAACAAGCGGCTGAGAATATCTTCAAACGTGATTCGATTGCCTTTTAGCGGATCATTATCCTTGGCAACTCGTGTAGAAAAATTCGCTGTTCCCCCGGGAAGTTTCTCCCTGGCACCATGCCGGATGTAATGAACCAACGGATTGATTTTCTGCCCCATCAATTCGGGGTGCAGGCGGTAATAAGCCAGAGTATTAAAAGATGGACTCGGGTTTCTTCCTTCCTGGGCGCCGTGGATCAGGTAATGTTTGATTGGATCAATGCCTTCCTTAAGGACATCAGGATAGTTCGAAAGATAATAAAATCGATCGAATAAATGGCTTCTCTTGATCATCCAGCGGTCTAAAATATTTCGTATCATAGCCATGAACCCTGATTTTTAAGCCCTGATTTCCAATGATTAATACTGTATCACACTATTCAT
The DNA here is from genome assembly GCA_018056725.1 of Anaerolineaceae bacterium. GTDB lineage: Bacteria > Chloroflexota > Anaerolineae > Anaerolineales > Anaerolineaceae > UBA6107. The sequence goes on along the minus strand of JAGPFF010000009.1, from coordinate 51,789 downwards.
GATTTATCGATTGGAGGCGTCCTCCACAGACCAATACTCCACCAGTGTGTCATCGCGCAGGATGAACAACCTGGTTGGAGTTTTCTCCTCATCCATCTCGAGCAGGACGGGTTCGCCATCCCTCAGGCGGGTCGTGATGGTGACCATGGAGCCTGCTTTCGGGAAGAGGTCAAGCTGCACGTCACGGACTTTATCCTGCCGGCAGAAAGCAAAGGATAGCCTGCCTTCACCTGATTTGTAAGTGGGATAGAGAATAACTCCGGTTTGGTAGCGGGCGTCCGCCTTTTTTATGGGTCCTTTTAGAGCAAAGAGCTCGGCAGCATTTTCTAATGGAGATTGCCTGATCACTGCTGGCAGTAGCTGATTTGCGATGGGAATGAAGGAGGCGGTGAGGATCAGCGGAATGAGCAGTGGCCACATTTTTACTGCCCGATACGGTTTTTGCTCACCCATCACTGGCTGTCTATTTATGGAACCGCGAGGAGCCAGCAATCGGACGATTCTTTCGAGAAGGAAGACAAGCCCCAGCGCATAATAGAAAAATACGATCCAAATGATAGGAACGATATACCGCCCGCCTGAGGTAAGGGAAAGGCTGATTGCAAGATCATAAACAAAAAAGAATCCCAACGGAATCAAGCCCCACCACCGGTATTTTTTCCAGCTAAAGGCGATCCCAAGCGAGATCAATGCCAGGTTGAGGAGGATGAAGCGAATCAATCCACCAGAAAGAGTGCCATCCCAAATCCGGGTTTCATTCCAGTAGTCCCGCTCTGCCAGGGCGCTGATCCCTTTGCGGCTGAGTACATCCGGCAGGGGTAGCAGGGATGCGAAGATATTGTGCACAAAATGATTGGCGAACAATTGACCATATTGTGGCAACCCCTGGGAGGCGTTTACGCCGGGTACCGTCTCACTGAAGGGAGAAATTTCGCTAAAGTCTGCAAGTTGAACAGGTTTTTCAGCGATTTTTCCTGGCTTGGTTGGTGAACCGGAAGCAGGGGTAGAAACACCTGCCGGGATACTAGAATTCAACTGGGGGGAGATGCGTGTTTCGAGAATATCCTGAATCTTGATGAGGAGAAAGGGTTGACCTTCGGCGTTTGTCCCACTGATCACCCAGGGGGTGAAGAGAATAGCGAACCCCAACAAAAACAGCGCCAGCCGCGAGAGGAGGATTTTTTTCTTCTTCCAATAGTGGATGAGGATCACGAGGCTGATAAAGGGGACAAAAATTAATGGGTTTAGCCTGATCAGCGACAGACAGCCCACGAGTCCGCCAGAGATTAAGAGGATCTGTTTATCATTCTGGTCATTCCACTTGAAGAGAAGCAGGACGAGAAAAAGAATGCCGAGAAACACAAAAGTCTCAGTTACCAGAATCTTGACATTAACGGATGAAATCATGCGTGATAACACGATGGCATTGCGCTGTTGAAGAATTGTCAGCGAGGCAAAAACAATGCCGAAAAGAGATGAATGAAAGTGTTTACCGAGCTGGCTGGCGAGAACTGGCAGGAGGGCAAGGACGATAATTTGAACCCATTGGAGAAGCTGGTAGTCGTACCCGGTGATCAGGTGAAAAAAAGCCAAAATCACCATAAAAAAAGGCTTATCGGTATAGGCGCTGAAATTTATCCCCTCACCAAAGAGGATCGAAATTGCCCCCAGGTCGTGAACCCGGGCATCCCGCAGGGGGTAGGGCTGAGGGTTCGCGATCGATGTCTCGACGGCAAGGCTGTCTCCCCGAAGAGGAGTCAGCCCCCAGACGAGCACTGCGCCCAGAAAGATGCCTCCTGCCAGAACCCACCGCGCGGCAGGGCTTGAAACGAATACGCGGAAACGAGCTGAAAAGGTTTCGAGCAAGTAAAAGGCAAGAAACCCCAGTGAAACGATCGCCATTTGCATCCCACTGATCGGCACCCCGGGGACATTCCACAGGGGCAGATCCGCCACCACGCCAAAACCACTTTTGTAAATTAAAAGGAACCCCAGCACGCTTAATCCCAAGGTAAGAAAAAATATCTTGAGGTTCACATGCTGAGAAAGTTCGCAAAGGTTTCGCCTGGCGTCAATCGATCGAAACAGGTACAGTATTCCTCCCTGGAGAGAAAACAACCCAGAAACCAGCCCTGCCGGGCGCAGCCACTGATAATAAGCCGAGAATCTACCGAAGAAATCGGGAGGGATCGTGGCAGCTGCCCAACCAAGGAGCAAACCGAGGATCAAGAGAATCAACAACCAGCGGGTGAGGGTGTGGATATTTTTCTGAAAAAATGTAAGAACTCCTGACCAGTTAAAAAAGGTCTCCAGGATGAGGACCAGATACAAAAGGGTCATCAGCGCCAGGAGTGTAAGTTCAACAAATCCTTTTAAAGTGGCACCAAAAAGGAAGAAACCGGTAAATGATTTGCTCTGTAACGCTAAGAAGATCGTTACCGCTGCAGATTCAGCGAAACCAAGGATGCCAAAAAGAATGAGGTCGACTCGCTTAATGGGGAACTGCGGATGCAAATTCATCTTTTTGCTGGATCACCTGGACAGGATTGGACGTCAGGAAAATTATAATCGAGAACCTTCCCCCAGCCATAAATGCAGATTGAAGCTTCACCCGTCAGAAGAAATCAATTGTGGAGAACATAAAAGGCAGCAGGACAAACCTGTTTTCCGCCAAACTGGCGCCACGAAGATAGGAAAGCAAGAAAACGACCTCAGCGAAATGCCCGGGTCTTCTGGCAAAAATATTGACGGGATTTTGTCTTCTCTAAGGTTCCCAGCGCTGAGAGGCTCTCGGATCAATGTCAAAGCTCTCATCTTTGAGCGTCAGGTTCGGGTTGTAATACGGGTCACCATCGGAAAGGAAATATTTCCAGCGTTGTTGAAAGTAAAAGATTTCGTTGCTGAAACGGGCGCGTTGTTGGGCTGTCCTTTCATATCCTCTGGTGCTGGATTCATGATGATAAAGTTCGGCGAAAGGTGTCCAGACGTTCAGATATCCTTTTTCCAGCAGTCTCAGGCAAAAGTCCACATCGCCAAAAGCCAGCACATAATTCGGGTCAAAACCACCGGCGGAGAGAAATACTTCTTTGCGCACCATCAAGCAGGCGGCAGTGTTGGCGGCAGTATTGCGAACCTGCTTAAGCAGTCCATTGTAACCAGATCGGTCACGGTAGTACCCCTTGTGTCCATGCCCTGCCACCCCGCCTATGCCCACCGTGATGCCCGCATGCTGAATGGTTTGGTTTGGGTAGAGTAATTTTGCTCCAACGGTGCCCGTATCCGGACGGATGGCAAACATCAGCATCTGCTCCAGCCAGTCAGGGGTGATGATTTCAATGTCATTATTCAGAAACAAAAGAACATCACCTTTTGCGGAATTCACAGCATCATTATTAATCATGGAATAATTGAACGGGTGGTTCCATTCAATCAGCCGGTTCCGGTGATCTGCCGCCTGCAATTCTTGATACAGATCAAAAACCTCCCGATCCAGGCTGTTGTTTTCCATGATCAGAATCTCAAAATTCTGGTAAGTCGATTTTGAATAGATGGAATTGACAAGGACACGCAAATCACTGGCATGGTTGTGGTTGGGGACGATGATGGAAATTAAAGGGGTCTGGGTAAGAGCATAGTCAACCCGGTACCAGGTGGGCATGTAATTCGCGCTGACCACTCCCTCTTTGTTTGTGCGGTGAAGATGATCCTGCAAGGCGCGTATCCCTGAAGCACTGGCATACGGCTTGGCAAAGAAATTATCCGCGGTGGAACCCTCGCTTGATCGCCAGTGATACAGGATCTTTGGAACGCGGTGGATTTTTTGAGCAAGTTCAGCTGCACGCAGGATGAAATCAAAATCCTGTGCGCCATCGTATCCTTCACGAAGCCAGCCAATGTTTTCTGCGAGGCTGCGCTTCACTACCAGGAAGTGGCACATATAGTTCATACTGCGCATCAAATCGGGGCTGAAGCCGGGTTTGAAGAAAGGGTCAAAGCGTTTCCCTCTCTGATCGATGACATCCTCATCTGAGAAAATGAGATCAATCGTTGGATCCAGCCACAAGCTCAAAGCAACTTCAAAAAGAGCAAAAGGAGCGAGCAAGTCATCATGATCGAGGAAGCCGACGTAGGTTCCGCTGGCGATCTGGGCTGCAGCATTGGTGTTGCCGGCAATTCCCCGGTTGCTCTCCAAATGGAGGACTTTGAACCTTGGGTCTGCTTTTGAACGTGCGTCCAGCAGGCTTTTCACATCCATGTTGGAAGGATCCCCATTGGCAATGCAGCATTCAAAATTTGAATAAGTTTGCCCGGCGACGGAATCCAGCGTTTTTGCCAGGATGTGAACGGGTGGGTTGTAGACTGGAATGAGCAGGCTGATTAACGGTTGAGAAGGCAGCAATTGCGCCCGCTGCTTTTGAAGGTCAAGATCGACCACATTTGGTTCATTGTTCCGGATCCACCGGTGAAACAGCAAAGTCTTCTTTTTTCGCACCTGCCGGCGAATTTTATTGAGAAGGGGATTAAGTGCCCGGTTGAATAAATGTTTATGGGCAGCTGCGTAAGCCGCCTGGACGCCATTTGCTTTGAGCACTTTGAAATAGTTTTGAACAGAGTTCATCTTGGACAACATATCCCGCAACAAAATGGACAAACAGGAATCAGGTGATCGATAGGTAAATTGATTATATGCTGATAATTCGTTTTTATTTTATCAATCCTTATGCAGCCCCGCGCTGTTTAGCATCTCTATTCGACAGGCGATGAAGGGGCGCCTTTTGCGAAACGCTCTACTAAAAAATTGGAAAGAGTCTCTTCAGGTGGTTGAATTTCCTGGTATCCGCAGGAGCCAGGATCACTGGAAGTTGTGACCTCGAGTTGCCGGAGGCTTTTTAGGTTTAGCGACGTTGCCGCCAGCGAATGATGGGCATCTTCACTATTTGAAGACGCAGGACAAAGAGCAGGGCAAGGTAAAAAGCGAGCAGGAGGGGCAGCACTTTGGGTTTCTCGTGTGGCGGAAAGGTTCCGTTGTCGATCCAGGTGTAATGCAGCAGCACCAGAACATTCGCCGGGTAAACCCACAGATGAATTTTACGCCAGATTTTTTTCACCGCCCGTTTCACCGGGTTGATGGTGGTGATCGCCAGCACCAGCAGAATTAAAAAGGCAACCGCTCCAGGGAGGATAAACCGCTGATCAGCGAAGGCATCAACAATCGCCACCCATTTCAACCGGTAATTCAAAACCAGGAAAACAATCAGATGAAAAAAGGCATAATAGAAGGCGTTAAGCCCGAATGTTTTACGTAAGGGGATAATAATCGAAAAGCCGGTAACCAAACGGAGCGGGGTGATGGTCAACGAGGCAAGCAGAAAAAAGAAGGCGATGCGACCGCTCCATAACTGCAAGGCGCGGATGGGGGCATCTCCCAAGCCGTTCAATAGAAATGCGGAAATCAGGCAGAGAAAAATAGCGATCGAAACGCCATTAATGATGCGTGGCAGAAGGCTTGTTCGAGTTTTCAAAGAAATTAATAATCCCTGGTGAGATCCATCCCTTCATAGAGATGGGCAACTTCTTTTTCATAGCCGTTGAACATTAATGTGGGACGGGTGCCGTTTTCGCCAACCCGCGTCTCATTGGCTTGCGACCAACGAGGGTGGTCGACATTTGGGTTCACGTTGGCGTAGAAGCCGTATTCCTGTGGCGCGGCAGTATTCCAAAAAGTCGCGGGTTTTTCAGCCACCAGCTTGATAGTGACGATGGATTTGATGCTCTTAAAACCATATTTCCATGGAATGACCAATCTTAACGGGGCACCATTCTGAGGGGGTAATTCTTTGCCATAAATTCCCCAGGCAAGCAGTGCGAGTTCATTTTGGGCTTCATCCAGTCTCAGCCCCTCCACGTATGGCCAGGTAAAACCAGTGAGGTCTTTTTGCCCCGGCAATTGATCCGGATCAAAAAGCGTGGTGAATTTCACGTAGCGGGCTTCCGGTTTGGGTTTCAAATCGCTAAGAAGCCGGTTAAGCGAAAAACCCAGCCAGGGGATGACCATCGACCAGCCTTCGACGCACCGAAAACGATAAATCCGTTCTTCACCGCCATATTCTTTTATCAAATCCTGCGCTTCGATAGTACCAGGGTTTTCCACCAGACCGCCCAATTCAATCGCCCAGGGAGAACTCTTGAAGTTTTGTGCCAGCTTCGCTGGCTGATATTTATCTACCGAAAATTCATAAAAGTTGGTAAATTCGCTGATTTTATCGTAGGCGGTGGGTTTATCCTCGGCTGCGGTAGGCAAAGGACTGGCGGTAGGTGAATCCGGCGCGGAGGGATTCGGAATTTCATTTTTATCAATCCCGCACGCTGCCAGCGCGTAAGCTGTGCCGAAGAGAGCAGCCAGCTTCATGAATTTACGCCGGTTAAGGAAGAGCTTTTCCGGGGTGATTTCGGATTTTTGAGGTGCATTCGGGTCCATTCCCATGTTTATTATCATACTATAAAGATAAAAATGATCCAAATCACGGAGTGAGGAGATTAAGCGCTGCTTTTGGAATCGGAAACCGAGAATGCTTAATCTGGCGCAATAAATGCGCCGCGGATATTTCCGACAGAGCCATCTTAGAATTGCAGCCCCCGCGTTTGTGAGCCCATCTCACTTGACCGGGGAGCCCTTTTCGTGCCAATGCGGGTCTAATTGTATTTTCGAATGGAAGGTTGACGAAGATGGATGGTCAGGGCGACGATCAGAATAATGCTGGCGAAGATCAGCACCGTTGTGGCTTCGCTTATGTTTCCTGCCAGTCCGCCTGCAAGGAGGGCACCGATGGGAGTGCCGCCCTGGAATAAGAGGATATATACCCCCATGACCCTTCCACGCAGTTCATCGGGGACATGGGTCTGGATAAGAGCGTTGGTTACGTTGACCACAGACATCAAACTCCAGCCGAACGCCACCAGCATGATTAACGATATAGGGAGGGTGCGGAAGAGCGAAAAGAGAATTAAAGAGATCGGCATGACCACGGAGCCGACAGACTAGATATTGCCACGGATGCCGTGCCCCCCAATCGAGACGATCATAAGCGCTCCGGAAAGCGAACCCACGCCGCGGGCTGAAAGGAGCAACCCATTGGTGCGCACATCACCCCCTAAAACATGCGTTGCCCAGGCTGGCATCAGGTTCAATAGACCAAAACCGAACATGGAACATGCCGTGAGCATGATCAGTAGCACCCGGATATTCTCATCACCGAATGCATAACGCATTCCGGTGGTGAGCTCGTGGACGACCGATTTTTCCGTGGCGATCACGGGAGCACGAGGGGGAAGGTGCATCATGAAAAGGGCAGAAAGGACTGCGATGAAGGAAATGGCATTGATCGTAAAGCACCAGGCTGGTCCAAACCAGGCATAGACCAGGGCAGCAATGGTTGGTCCAATTACGATGCCCAGGTTGAACACAGTGCTATTCAGCGCGATGGCGTTGGCAAGGTCTTCCTTGGTCACCATTTCACTGACAAAAGATTGGCGGGCAGGGGCATCGAACGCGTTGGCAGTTCCCAAAAGCAGCGCCATAATGACCACATGCCAGGCTTGAACCTTGCCGCTGAATGTGAGCAAAGCAAGGGCTAATGCCAGCAGCATCATCGAGCCTTGGGTGATGATGAGCAGTTTCCTCCGGGAGATGCGGTCAGCAATAATCCCGGCGTAAAGCGAGAACAACCATACCGGAATGCCGTTGGCGAACCCAACAACGCCCAGCATGATGGGAGAAGCAGTCAATTCATACACCAGGTAACCCTGAGCGGTAGATTGCATCCATGTGCCAATCAGCGATACGATCTGTCCGCCGAACCACAGGCGGAAGTTTGGATGCTTGAGGGCTGAAAAAGTGTCGGATAAATTAAATCTAGGCATAATGAGGATTTCCCTTAATATATCACAATCCAGTCAGCCATTTCAGACAGGGAAGAGATAATCCTTTCCAGATTCGCTCTTATAATTGTGAGTACAATCTGAAGGATTTCTCCTCGAAAGACTGGAAAAGAATTTGCGGTGATCAAAATAGGTCGTCTTAAGGTTCTTCCTTTTTTCCAGCCAACAGGCAATGGAGTAAGCAAGTATGTCAGAACTATTCAAAAAAATATCTACTGTGTACGCTGATTATCTTGAAGGATGGCTTTAACAGGTTCAGCCTCCATAATAGGAAGCCAGGCTGGGAGATCCCCTTTGGGCGATGGTTCAGGCTTTGACGCTGAGAGATAATGGAGAAAGAAGATGGAAACTTTTGATGTGATATTAAAACGGCGCAGCATCCGGCGGTTCTCTGATCAACCCGTTGAAAAGGAAATCATTCTTCGCCTGCTGGAAGCCGCAATGGCGGCTCCGAGTGCGATGAACGCTCAACCCTGGGAATTTGTGGTGATTACGGAACCCAAAGTGCTGGAGAGGATTCATAATTCTTCTCTGTTTGCAAAAATGAAGGCACCTGTCGTCATTAGCGTATTAGGCAGCCGGAGAATGCAAAAAAACAAAGCCGGCGAACGCTTTTGGGTGCAGGATTGCAGTGCGGCATCTGAAAACATTCTGCTGGCTGCCACAGCTTTTGGCTTGGGTTCAGTTTGGGTTGGCGTTCACCCCGTGACCCTCTTTGAGGATCAGATCAGCCGGATTTTAAACCTGCCGGAGGGAGTGCGACCACTTAATCTTTTGTTTATCGGTTATCCGGCAGAAGAAAAAGAACCACGCACGCAGTATGAGGAGCAACGGGTGCATTGGGGACCATTTCCTGAAGATACCAGAGCCCGCCGAAAGGTAAAATTATCCCAGTTGATTTTTCAGAAGGATGAAGCCGATGGAGAACTTTGAGATACGTGACCTATCCTTTGCGGATTATGATGCCGCCAGGTCCCTGTGGAACCGTTGTCAGGGGATAGGACTGAGTAAGGCGGATGAACCGGAGCCAATGCGTCGCTTCCTGACATTGAATCCGGGGCTGAACCTTGCGGCTTGGTCAGCCAATGAATTGATTGCCACCTGTTTGTGTGGAACGGATGGAAGGCGGGGCTACCTTTACCACCTGGCGGTGGATACCCGCTACCGCCGTTTGGGGATTGGTCGGGAACTGGTACAACAGGTTTTCAATCAGCTCCATACTCAGGGGATTCAAAAGTGCCACATTATGGTCTATGCTACCAATCAGGAAGGACTCGCCTTCTGGAAAAGCACCGGTTGGGTGACCCGTCCTGAGATTGTGTTGATGTCTTCTCCCGTTCATTCGGATCTTGGAAGCAAAAAGGAGGGTTGAGGTCAAATGCGTCTTAAATCCGTCCTCTTTTTCCTCTTTTGTCTTTTTTTCGTCAGCGCGTGTTCAGTTGCAGATCAAACACCGGCTTCTTCAACGGCTCAACCAGCCAGTATCTATCCCACACCTGAATGGGACAGCCTGCCGGAAGTTCTTCCGCAAGCGGCGAAGGGGTATGAATTATATTCCTGGCAATCCGGCTCAGACTGGCTATTCACCCTGATCACGGCAACGAATCGCAACAAAACGTTTGAAGAACTTACTGCGCCAGGCAATGAGATCCAGGACGAGAACAGGATCAAAATTACCGTAGCCAGTGAAGAAGATCTGGTTAATTTGCTCTCCCGCCTGCCACAGAAAACAGAGGTCTTCTGGAGCGGCATCGACCTCTCGGGTGAGGTGGAAGAAGGAACTTTTTACTTTTCCTTTCCGCCGGATGACCTGGTTGATCGTGTCCAAGCCCGGGCTGAAGAGCTTGGCATCCTTCTTCATACTTTAAAATAATCCCATCTATCAGGAGCGCAACGATGATTTCAAAAGATCTTCCCCTCATTGAACTGCACAAACACCTTGATGGTAGTATTCGGCTTGAGACGATTCTAGATTTAGGGTTGAAGCACAATTTACCCTTGCCAGCGACCACCCTGGATAGCTTGCGTCCGTTTGTTCAAGTGTCCACCCCGCAGCCTGGTGTGATGAAGTTTATTGAAAAGTTTAAGTGGATGACCGGGGTTTTAGTGGACTATGATGCCTGCCGCCGGGTGGCTTATGAAAATATTGAAGATGCCTTTCTTGAAGGGATCGACTACATCGAATTGCGTTACAGCCCATGGTTTATGGCGGAGGCGCATCATTTGAGCCCTGAAGGGGTGATCGAGGCGGTCAGTGATGGCATCCAAACCGGGGAACAGGATTTTAATATCAAGGTCAATCAACTCGGCATCCTCTCGCGGCACTATGGACCGGATATTGCTATGAAGGAGCTGGAGGCGGAATTGAGGTTCGCGGAAAAATTCGTTGGCTTGGACCTGGCGGGAGATGAAGCTCATTTTCCGGGTGATTGGTACGTGGAGCACTTCAAGAAAGCCCGTGACGCAGGCTGGCATATCACCGCCCACGCCGGAGAAGCTGCCGGACCACAATCCGTCTGGCAGGCTATCCGCCATTTGGGTGCCGAGCGGATTGGTCATGCCGTACATGCGCCTGAGGATCCTGCGTTGTTAGATTTCATGCTGGAAAATGGCATTGGCATCGAATGTAATTTGACCAGCAATGTACAAACCAGCACCGTGGCTGATTATCCCTCCCATCCACTGCGGCTTTTCATTGAAAAAGGGCTGCTTGCCTCAATCAATACGGATGATCCAGGTATAAGCGCCATCGATCTTCATTTCGAATATGAAGTCGCAGCGCCTCAAGCCGGGCTGACCAGCGGGCAAATTCGCCAGGCACAGGAAAACGCCCTTCTGACTGCCTTCATCACAGAAGACGAAAAACAGGTACTACGGCAAAAAGCACTCGCTCGAAGTCAAACGGTCTGAAAAATTCTTCGTGCTATAATCGCCATTAGCGAAGACAGCGAAAATACAAGATATGAGATATCTAATCACCGGGGCAGCTGGTTTTCTGGGTTCAGCGTTGTCTAACCGTCTCGCGGCGGGTGGCGATGTTGTTATTGGTATGGATGACCTGTCTACGGGGGATGAAAAAAAGCTCAGACCTGAAGTGCAATTTGTGCGGGGAGATGTAAACGACCGTCCCAAACTATGGTCCTTGTTACAGGATGTCGATTGCGTTTATCATCTTGCCGCCAAAGTGATCGTTCCGGAATCCATCCTTTATCCACGGGAATACAACAATGTCAATGTGGGTGGAACCGTGACCCTGATGGAAGCAATGCGGGATGTGGGCGTTAAACGGGTGGTTTTCATTTCTTCCGGAACAGTTTATGGCAATCAACCCATCCAGCCTGTGGCGGAGGATGCCATCCCGAACCCTCGGTCACCCTATGCCGTTTCAAAAATCGCAGCAGAGTATTACGTGCGTTCAATCGGCAATCTGTGGGGAATTGAAACCGTGTGCCTGCGTGTCTTCAATGCTTATGGACCGGGTCAGCATGTCCCCCCCGTACACACTCCGGTCATTCCCAACTTTCTGCGCCAGGCGTGGGAGAACGGCACCATCGTCATCCATGGGGATGGAAATCAAACCCGTGATTACGTGTATGTGGATGACGTAGTGAATGCCATGATTACAGCTGCTTCAGCGCAAAATGTAGATAAGATGTTAATCAATATTGGCAGTGGCAGCGAAACGAGTGTGCGCGAATTGGCTCGCCTTGCGGTGGAGATCACTGGCGGGCATCCGGAAGTGGTTTTCAATCCGCGAAATGAAGGGGGAATCAGCCGGTTATGTGCGGATATCACGCTTGCTAAAGAATTTTTGGGCTATGAGCCGAGTATTTCTCTTGAAGAAGGGCTCACCCGAACGTTGAACCACGATATCGCACCGACAAATCTCCTCTAAAATTTCTTCGATAAAAACTTAGTTGTCTTCTTGAAGCGTTTCGAGAATCAAAGAGGTTTTCTCTGACCGTTTGAGTATAATACCCCTATGGATTGTTTGACCGAATCCTTTTTCCTGCAGGACGTAACCAAGGCCGCTCACGACCTTTTAGGCAAACGGTTGGTGCGCATGGTGAACGGGGAGCGCCTTTCCGGCATTATTCTTGAAACAGAAGCCTATCGGGGTGAGGATGATCTTGCCTGCCACGCCCACCATGGCAGAACGAATCGTAATGCCGTCATGTATGGATTGCCAGGGCGGGCATATGTGTACTTCACGTATGGAATGCACTGGTGTTTGAACGTGGTCTGTGGCGCCGAAGGTTACCCGGCGGCTGTGCTGATCCGCGCCATTCAGCCTGAAGAGGGGATTGAGTTCATTGCGCAAAGGCGCACAGGGGTTCAACCCAAGAACTGGTGCAGCGGACCCGCTCGCCTCTGCAAAGCCTTGGAGATCGATGGTGGATTGAATGGCGTGAATCTGACCGATCCACAAAGCCCCTTGTTCATCGAAAATGGTCTGCCCGTTGAAGAAGATAAAATCCGCACATCCGCGCGTATTGGCATCCAATATGCGCCTGAACCCTGGCGTTCACAGCCCTGGCGTTATCTGGCGGTTCTGGCAGAGAGTGCTGGTCAATGATGACCGATCTTGATCTTTACCGCAGCATGGTACGCATCCGCCGCTTTGAAGAAACCATTCTTGAGGAGTTCAAACGCGGCGTTTTCGCTGGCACAACCCACACTTCGATTGGTCAGGAAGCCAATGCAGTGGGCGTCATTTCCACACTGCAGCCTGAGGATCTGATCGTAACCAACCACCGCTGCCACGGGCATTTTCTGGCTTATGGCGGTGATATGCGCTCGCTGTTTGCCGAAATGATGGGACGTTCCACCGGGATCTGTGGGGGGCGGGGCGGATCGCAGCATATCCACTGGCGTAACCTGTATTCAAATGGGGTGCAGGGGGGAACCGTGCCCATTGCCGCGGGCATGGCGTTGGCGGAAAAGATAAAACATACCAACGCCGTGGTAACTGTTTTCATCGGCGACGGCACCTTTGGTGAAGGCGTCATTTACGAAGCCTTCAATATGGTCAGTCTTTGGGGGTTACCTCTGCTTATTATTGTCGAGGATAATGGCATTGCTCAAACTACCCCGACAAAAATTGCCCAAACAGGTCGATTGAGTGAACGCGTGCGGGCATTTGACATTCCGGTGATTGAGATGGACAGCAGTGACGTCCGCCTGATCGGGCTAGCTGCCGGAAGGGCAGTAGAGCAGGTGAGGCGGGAGACACGCCCGCAGTCAATCTTTTTGCACACCGCGCGGTTTGCTCCTCACTCCAAAGGGGATGACACACGTTCGGAAGCAGTCATTCAATGCTTGAAGGAAACGCGGGATCCACTCAAGATCCTCGCTGGCGCACTCGCCCCGGAAGATGTGGTAAGGATTCACCATGAAGTGGAGAGCGAAGTACGTCTGGCATTTGAACAGGCTCTGGCGGATCCGGAAGCCACTTTTGAGGCGCGTGTATGAACCGGACGGTGCTCGATTCCCTCAATGAAGGTCTGCTTTCGGCTTTAAAGCAGAATGACCAGGTGATTTTACTGGGTGAAGACATCCTTGATCCTTATGGTGGTGCATTTAAAGTGACGCGCGGCTGTTCCACAGCTTACCCCGGGCAGGTGATCACCACTCCGATCTCAGAAGGAGGTCTGGCGGGGGTGGCAGCGGGCATGTCATTGCGCGGACTGCGTCCGGTTTTAGAGATCATGTTCGGTGATTTCATCACTCTTACCATGGATCAACTGGTCAATCACATCAGCAAATTTCGCTGGATGTACCATGACTCGGTGCGCCTGCCCATGGTGCTGCGCACGCCAATGGGAGGGAGGCGCGGGTATGGACCGACTCATTCACAAACGCTTGAAAAACTCCTCATGGGGGTGCCAGGGTTTACCATGGCAGCTCCGATTAACCTGTTGGATTCCTCCCATCCTCAGCAGCCGGGGGCTCTGCTGGAAGAACTGATTCTCCATAGCGAAGATCCAGTCCTATTCATTGAAAATAAACTGCAATACCTGTTGCCGTTGTATTCTTCTGAAGATCTCTCTGATGTTGAAATCACCCGCACAATAGATTCACAGGATGAACGCGGCTGTTTTCCAACTTATACACTGAGACTCAAAGGTGCGCCACCGCCACAGCTGACCCTCACCGCCTACGGATATATGGCGGAACTGGGGCGCCAGGCAATGCTGAAACTGGCTTATGAAGAGGAAATCTTTACCGAACTGGTCATCCCCACCCGGCTGGTGCCGGTTAAGCTCTCAGCTGTGATCGATTCGGTACGCCGAACCGGGAAACTCATCACCCTTGAAGAGGGCAGCCTGACCCTGGGTTGGGGCGCGGAGGTGCTGGCGCGGGTAAGCGAGCATTTTTCCGGGGCACCGCTGGTAACTGCCCGCGTTGCCGCTCTCGACCTGCCGGTACCTGCGGCTCCCTCTCTTGAACGTGAAGTGCTCCCGCAGGTGGAGAATATCCTGCAGACGGTGCGAAAGGTGGTGAACCATGACGGATGAATTGCTGAGTGTTTTTGTGCCATTGGTCAATCCCAATGAATCAGAAGCCTTGCTGGCAGAAGTTTTGGTAAAAGAGGGTGATTGGGTGGAAAAAGGTCAGCCCTTGGCTTCCTTCGAAACCACCAAATCGAGCTACGAGTTGGTGGCTGAAGCTGATGGCTACATTCTCGGTCTGATTGCTCACGCAGGAGAAACTTTACGTGCAGGGGATCCTTTTTGTTACCTGGCAGGAAGGGTAGACCTGGAAATTCCGCTGCGGAAATCTGCACCCATGGAAACAAACCGGCTGAGCGAAGCAATCCCTCAAGGTCTGCGCATAACCCAGCCCGCACTGGCGTTCGCCAAATCGAAAGGTGTAACTCTGGAGGAGCTGCCAAAAGGGATTCTGGTAACGGAAAAAATGATCGCGGACCTTGCCTCGGTGGTGACCGCTGCTGAGGATGCTCGGTCATTAATCATTTATGGCGGCGGAGGGCACGCCAAATCCTTGATCGACCTGATCCGCATGGAAGGGAAATATCAAATTGCCGGCATCGTGGATGATCGTCTTCCTGCCGGGAGCCTTATTCTGGGTGTTCCGGTGTTGGGTGGGGTGGAGCAACTGGGCTGGCTGCGCCAGAAAGGAATTTTTCAGGCTGTAAACGCTGTAGGTGGCATAGGCAGTATTGCACCCAGGCTGGCAGTTTACCAGCGCCTGGCGGAAGCTGGTTTTCAATGTGTGACGGTAATTCATCCGCGCGCCTTTATTGAACCCAATGTGAGACTGTCGCAAGGGTGTCAGGTGTTCTTCAATGGTTATGTGGGCAGTGAGGTAAAAGTTGGTTTTGGCGCCATTCTCAATACGGGCGCCATCCTTTCGCATGAATGTATCCTGGGGGATTATGTAAATATTTCTCCCGGTGCGATTTTAGCGGGAGCAGTAAATGTAGGGGACCGGGTCTTGATTGGCATGGGGGCTACCATCAACCTTGGAGTAACCATTGGCGCTGGCGCTCGGATAGGCAACAGCGCTGTGGTCAAGGCGGACGTCCCCGAAAATGGGATTGTGCGTGCCGGAGCGATCTGGCCGCCGGATTAAGTCGCCCCACCGGTTTGGCGTTCATAGAGGGCATCACCCCGGGCGAATGGTAAAATAAACACCAAAAGCATTTGGTCACTAGGGATGATCCTCTGTTCTGATGTGCGGGGCAGAGAGATTCTTCCCGGAGGCAGGCTATGTTCAAGAAAAATCCTCCCGAAGTTCAACCTCAAACAGCTCCAGTGGAACGCGTAACATCCGTCCTGGGGCCTGGAATCAACTGGTCAGGCAATTTGGGCGGCAAAGGCGGCATCCGCATTGAGGGTACTTTTGAGGGCGAAATTCACATCCGCGGGCTGGTGGTGATTGGCGAAACCGGGCGTGTGACCTGCCAAAACTTGCGAGCCAACAATGTGATCGTGGCTGGCGCTTTGCGCGGCAACATTACCGCTGAAAAACTCGAAATTCGTTCCACTGGGAGAGTATGGGGGGATGTGGTCACAGTTGCCTTCGCCACGGAAGAAGGAGCGTTCTTGCGCGGGCAGGTGCGCATGGAAGATAGAGTAGAGCTGAATTTTGAAGAACCTCCTGCTGCAGAAGTGCATTCCACGCCTGAGGAGGGGGAGGAAAAGAAACCCTTGAAGAGCAGGCAGGTGGCGGATCGATGAACCCGGTAGACATGAAGTTTTGGTTGGGATACCTCAGCGAATGGCTGGGAGTGATCGCCGTGGTCATGATCGCGGGCACCAGTCCGATGATCAAAAAAATCAGGCGAATCGAATTCCGTTTTCCGCGCCGTGAAGCTACTTTTAGCCTCATCCTGTTTGCATTAATCTTTTTCTTTGCCTTTCAGTTTTTCTCAAACCCGATTTTTGAATTTCTAAGAACCTTCGCTGCTGCCCTGCAGGGTGGTGAAATTGCGCAACGCATGCTCCTGGCTTTGTTCAGCCTGATTCCGGTCATATTGCTGATGGTGGTGCGCGGGCAGCCGCTCAAGAGCGCCGGTTGGAGCAAGGAGAATACACGTACCGGCTTGACGCTTGGGGTGGTATTGCTGATTCTGGTGGTTTTTTTGCGCGGTAAATTTCTCCCGCTGCTTCAGGGGATTTCAAACGAGAAAGGCAGCCTTCTTTTTGTCATTCTGGTTTGGGTAGCGGCAGAGGAAACCATTTTCCGCGGATACATCCAGCTGCGATTAATGTCTTATCTGGGCGATAACTGGGGCTGGCTGGCAACTTCCTTGTTGTATGTCCTCTGGCAACTCCCCGGGAATGATTTGCTGACTCAATTTTCCACCCAGTGGCCGCTGTTGGTGCTCGCTCTGGTGCAGGGATTGCTGCTCGGGTGGATCATGCGCAAGACGCACCATGTGTCCGCCCCTATTCTTTTGCGGGTGGCTTCCACCTGGTTGTTACTACTCTAACTCAACAAGGTACATCCGATGCGTTTGTCTCACCTGTTTAGCCAGACCCTTAGAGAAATCCCCACCGACGCAGACGTTGCCAGTCATCAGTTGCTGGTGCGCGGGGGGTTCATTCGCCCCCTGGGAACAGGAATTTTTACCTATTTGCCACTCGCAAACCGGGTGATTCACAAGATTATGATCCTCATGCGTGAGGAAATGAACGCCATCGGTGGTCAGGAAATTTTGATGCCGGTGGTACATCCTGCTGACCTCTGGCAGGAAACTGGTCGCTACGACCAGATTGGCAGCGAGATGGGGCGCTTCAAAGACCGGAACGGGCATGATATGGTGCTGGCGATGACCCATGAAGAAGTGGTTGCCGATCTCGTCCGCGGAATTATCCGTTCCTACCGCCAGCTTCCCGCCCTGGTCTATCATCTGCAGACCAAATGGCGGGATGACCCTCGTCCGCGGGCGGGACTGATCCGGGTGCGTGAATTTATGATGCTCGATTCCTACAGCCTGGATAGGGATTGGGAAGGTCTGAACCGCCAGTATCAGGCGCATTACGAAGCTTATTTTCGTATCTTTCAACGCTGTGGCTTGCCAGTTGTAGCTGTGCGATCGGATACTGGCATGATGGGTGGCAGAGAGGCTCATGAATTTATGTATCTGACACCAATAGGCGAGGACAGCCTGTTATTTTGCGATGCCTGCGGCTATTCCGCAAATCGACAGGTGGCAACGGTGCGAAAACCCTCACCGCTCGCCGAGGAATCCCTTCCGCTCGAGAAAGTTCCCACCCCCGGAGCCAAGACCATCGAAGAACTGGCAGCCTTCCTTGGAATTCCCTCCTCCAGAACAGCCAAGGCTGTTTTTTACATGGCGCCGCTAAAAACCCCAGCCGGCGAGATCAAAGATCAATTGATCTTCGCAGTGGTACGCGGGGATATGGAAGTTAATGAGACCAAGATCGCCAACCTGCTCCGCACCGGTGATTTGCGCCCCGCGACCGAGGATGAAATCCGAGCCAGTGGGGCTGTTCCGGGTTATGCCTCACCCATTGGCATTCATCAAGCGCAGGTCATTGTGGATGATTTGGTGGCGGATTCGGCGAACCTGGTTGCTGGTGCCAATGAGGATGGCTATCATTTGCGCAACGTAAATTTTGGTCGCGATTATCAGGCAACGATGGTGGAGGATATCACCGCTGCGCGTGGTGGCGATGGCTGCCCTGAATGTGGTACCCCACTGCGCCTCACCCGCGGCGTGGAAGTGGGTAATATTTTCAAGCTGGGAACACGCTACTCCGACGCATTGCATTGCACGTTTCTGGATGAAAACGGGTGCTCTCAATCAGTGATTATGGGGTCTTATGGAATCGGTCTCGGGCGGCTGTTGGCTTGTGTGGCGGAAGAGCATCATGATGAACACGGGTTAATCTGGCCGGCAGCCATCGCACCCTATCCGGTGCATCTCGTCCTCCTGCCAGGAAGGGAAGTGGATACCTCTGCTCTGGCTGCGACCCTTGAACAGGATTTGATTGCAGCCGGTTTTGAACCCCTTTTTGATGACCGGGAGGAATCCGCCGGGGTAAAATTCAACGATGCTGATCTTATCGGTTTGCCCCTTCGGCTGACGGTGAGCGAACGAGCGTTCAAACAGGGGGGCGTCGAACTCAAAGACCGCGCTACAGGCATAACCGAGATCCTCCCCGTGGGAGAGGTGGTTCCGGCGGTAAGAGCAAGGCTCAAGCTTGCTGCTGTATGAAAGATGGCAAGAATCTATCAGGAAAAGAGTTTATCAGTCGTATGAAACCGATCACACCTATTGTTCCCATGTCCCTTCCAGATTTGACCGATGCCGAGCGGCAAGCCGTTCTGGCTGTCTTGAACACGCCTCATCTGAGCATGGGACCGTTTATTGATGAGTTTGAGCATGGACTGGCGGATTATATTGGGGCAAAGGAAGCCGTTGGCGTGAATTCTGGAACCGCAGGCTTGCACTTGTGCATACGGGCTGCGCAATTACAACCCGGTGAGATAGTGCTCACGACACCCTTCTCCTTCGTCTCGTCGACCAATGTGATCCTGTTCGAGCACGGAACCCCTGTTTTTGTGGATGTGGACCCACGTACTGGCAATATGGACCCGGAGTTGGCGGCACAAGCCATTGACGATTTGAGCCGTGGTGGCAAATGGGCGCAGCGCTGGCTGCCACGCAAAGGGGCGAATGATGGTGGAACACTAAAAGCTATGTTGGTGATTGATGTCTTTGGTCAGCCGGCGGATTATGATTCGCTGCGACCGCTGGCAACGCAGCATCACTTGAAATTGATTGAAGATAGCTGCGAAGCTTTTGGCGCTGAATACAAAGGTAAGAAAGTTGGTTTGGAAGGGGATTATGGCGTGTTCGCTTTTTACCCCAACAAGCAGATGACCACCGGCGAAGGCGGGATGATTGTGACAGATGATAGCGAGGCTGCACAGTATATGCGCGCGCTTCGCAACCAGGGGCGCGCCCCCGGTGACACCTGGCTGCAGCATACATTCTTGGGCTACAACTATCGGCTGGATGAAATGAGCGCCGCGCTTGGCGTAGCCCAGTTGAAACGTATTGAGGAACTGCTGCAAAAGCGCCAGCGGGTCGCGGATTGGTATGCCGACCGCCTGGGTAGGATCTCGGGGGTCGAAGCGCCGTTTACCACACCTCAAACGACTCGAGCTTCCTGGTTCGTATATGTGGTTCGTTTTGACCCACATCTGGATCGGGATGTTCTTGCCACCCGGTTGACGGCACGCGGGATTCCGGTAAGACCCTATTTTTTGCCCATTCACCTGCAGCCATATATGGTTGAAAAATTCGGTTACCAGCCCGGTGACTTTCCCGTCACCGAGGATCTTGGACGGCGCGGTCTGGCATTACCATTTTCAGGCATGATGACCGAGGACCAGGTGGATCTGGTCTGCCGGATACTGGCAGAAACGATACAGGAATAGTTCCTTACCCGGGATATGGAACAAAAACAGGTCTTTTCACCTCCCCGCAGAACCGGCATTTTCCTTCATGCTCTGCTGCTGGTTCTTCTGGCGGGAGGTGTCACCGCGCTGATGATTGTGGGGTTTTCGCAGCCAGCGGATTGGACGCTGGTCCTTTACTTGATCGGAGCTCTGCTGCTCTTTGCGCTGATGCCGGTCATCGCTTACCGCGGTTATGCTCTGTTCCATGCTTCATACACGCTTGAACGGGATGGTCTCCATGTGCGCTGGGGGTTGCGCTCGGAAGATCTTCCCATGACGGAAGTGATTTGGGTCAGACCGGCATCCGACCTGGTCAAGCCATTGCGACTGCCGCCGTTTTCCGTACCTGGAGCCATTTTGGGCGACTCTTTCCATGAAGAGCTGGGGAAAGTGGAATTCATCGCCAGCAGCGCGGCTCACCTCGTCATCATTTCAGCCATCAATAAGACGCTGGTCCTGTCACCACAAGACCCGGAGCAATTCTGCAACCGGTTTCAGCGCATTATTGAGATGGGAAGCCTTGCCCCCATTGAACCTTCTTCTGCGGTTCCAGTAGGATTCTTCAGAAATGCATTCAAAGATCCATTCGCCAGAACATTGATCCTCACCAACCTGGTACTTCTGTTGTTGCTTCTGATCGGCACATCCATTCTGATTCCTTTCAGGCAAACGATCCCTGCGGGGTTGGGAGCAGCTCGCGCGTTGCTAGACCCGGTCCCCGCCAGCCGGCTGATCCTGCAGCCAATCCTCGCCTTGATGTTCACCCTGATGGATTTGATTGCCGGATTCTATGCCTTTCGCCGTCAGGAGGGCAGAATTTTAGCCTGTTTTCTTTGGTCAGCCGGAATTCTTACAACCGTGCTGCTCACAGTTTCCGTGCTGCTGCTTTTTCTGGCTGGAAGTTAGGAGAAGCGATTGAATCTTCTCCAAATTGGTCTCGGGGTGATCCTTGCAGCAGTGGCGGCGGTTACCGCCTTTCGGCTGAAGATGCTCAATCATTCCGGAGCAGTGGGTGCTTTTCTGCTGGGGGCTGTGGTGTTTGGCACGGGAGGGGTACGCTGGGCGGCAGTATTGCTGGTATTTTTCATCAGTTCCAGTGGCTTATCCCGGCTTTTTCCAAGACGTAAGCATCCAGTGGAAGAGAAATATGCCAAAGGCGCCCGGCGGGATGCGGGGCAGGTGGCGGCGAACGGTGCTGTGGCGGGGATGATAGCGTTGCTGGGGGGATTGCTGCCGGGAAAACCGCTGCCATGGCTGCTTTTCTGCGCTGCCTTCGCCGCCGCCAACGCTGATACCTGGGCAACGGAATTGGGGGTGCTCAACCCGGGCTGGCCAGTGAGTGCACGAACCTTAAAAAAGGTGCCACCGGGCACGTCCGGCGGTGTCAGCCTGATCGGAACGCTGGCGGCTGGAGCGGGCTCTCTGTTGGTGGCGATCACGGGGTTCTTGCTGTGGCCGGTTGAGGTCGGGACGGAAAGAAAACTGGCGGGATTGCTGGTGATTACGGTAGCGGGTTTGGCAGGAAGTTTTATTGATTCTCTGCTCGGTGCCACGCTTCAGGCGATCTACTGGTGCCCGGAATGCCGCAAGGAAACTGAACAGTCACCGGTGCACAGCTGCGGAACTTCTACCGAGTTAATGAGGGGCTACCGGTGGATGACCAATGACGTAGTCAACGCCATTTGCACGCTTTGGGCGGTAGTCATTACGGCGATTGGATGGCTATTGATTGTAGAATAACCATAAAAAACTAAAAAATTACACTTTACAAATTTGCAATAAACTATTCAGAGCCAATTCTTCAGCGTATAATATGGATGGATTATTAGTCATTCAATTCCGCCAGGCGGAGAGTGGTTTAAATACTCAGGTTAATAAAAATGGAAAGAAAGATGGTTTCAACACGATTCAGGAAACGATTTCAAGAAAAAGGGCAGGGGATGGTCGAATTTGCGTTGACTTTTCCGATCTTCCTGATGCTGGTTTACGGCATATTTGAAGTCGGTCGCATGATTTTTATGTACAGTGCGGTGCTGAATGCCAGCCGTGACGCGGCAAGGTATGCGGCAGCTGCAGATGCTGTGATGGCAAATGATACTTCCTACACGGAGTACTACATTGATTGCGAGGGTATCCGTGCACGAGCAGAAAACGTTAGCGCGATTGTGGATTCGAGTGCGGGTGATTCCATCTTGATCAGTTATGATAGCGGTCCTGGGACAGAACCAATTGCCGAATCATGTGAGGCGCTTCGAACAAGCGGGACTGCTCTTGAATTAGGAGATCGTATTATCGTAACTGTTTCAACGACCTTTCATCCAGTTGTTCCTCTCTTAAACTTCAACGATATCCCAATCAGTTCAACCACAGAGCGCAGTCTTGTCACAGGTATGAATATTTGGGAGCCATAAATAATTTGTCATATTTCTAGACCAATGGTAGAGAATGATCACATGAAAGTGATTCGTAAGCTATCCAACCCTAAAAATGAAGAAGGTCAAAGCCTGGTTGAACTGGCGATTGGGATGACCATTATTGTGTTATTGCTCTCCGGCATTTTTGATGTCGGTCGGGCAATTTTTACCCAGTTCGCGTTGCAGGATGCCGCAGAAGAAGGGCTGGTTTACGGTATTGCATTCCCAAATGAATGTAATAATATTGAGTCTCGCGTGATGGAGAACCTGGAAAATAGCGTTTTTCCCGTAACACCCTCTGTTGAAGTGACGATTGGGAATGATCACCATGTTTGTGAGGGAGCGACACTGGAATACGGAAAACGAATGGATATTACCGTGAGTGCTGCTTTTGAAATATCCATGCCGTTCCTTACCGGTCAGACGATAAACATGGCTGGTACCGCGAACGGTACCATCCTGCGACCACCACCCAATTAATTAAGGGAGGAAGCAAAATGAAGGTTAAAAATTCTGAAAAAGGTCAAATTATCGTCATCCTGGCTTTATCGATGGTTGCGATTATTGCGATCACCGCTTTAGCGATTGACGGCTCCTTGATTTACAATGTGCGCAGGCAAGACCAGAACACCGCGGATTCTGCAGCACTGGCGGGAGCAGGGGCTGCCGCCAACTATCTTAAGAATATAACTTCTGGAACCTTAATTTGCGGAACACCGGTCGGGACTGCAGTCACTCTATTAGCGGTTAATGCCGTACAAAACGCAGTTGCTGCGGACGGAATTGCAGCTGCAGATATGCCAAAATTAATCGATGATATAGCACTCGCGGCAGCCGAGCAGGGTTTCACGGTTACCTGTAAATGGTACGAAACCCTGGGGACCCAGTATCTTGATGTTCACGTAAAAATTTCTTCTGAAATGGAAACAAATTTTGGCGGTGTGATTAACCAGGATACTTTGAGCACTTCTGTTGAATCCACGGCGCGAGTTTATCCGAGACAGCCATTTGCTTATGGAAACGGCTTGGTTTCTCTAAACGACACTACCTGTGGTAATGGCAGTGGTGGGATCTATTTCCTGGGTGGCGGTCAACTAGGAAAGAAAGGAACCTATATCACCAATGGCGGTGTGTTTTCCAACTCTTGTATCAGCGCGCAAAGCGGGATCGTCCAGGTAACCGGTGGAGCCATCCAGTATAATAAAGATTTCCAGTGCACGGGCTGTGCAGCCAACCCCAAAGTACAACCGGAACCGATCCCTGCAACTACCAAGTTGCCTAAAAATATGTACCCGGCTCCTACTTGTCCAAACAAGAAGGCAGACAATACCCACAGCAGCAATTCGTATAATGGCACGATTTATCCTGGATGGTATACCAAAGGAATCAGTACCCCCAACGGTGCAGCACTCAAACTGGAAGCGGGATTGTACTGTATTGAAGGCGGCATGACTAATAATTCCAAATCCAGCATTACTGGAAATGGTGTGACTCTGTACTTTAAATCGGGAGATGTTAAATTGAACCAAAATAATGCCGGAGACATTATCTTAACCTCTTGCACTGAAAAAACCTGTGGAAGAGAAGTAGACATTCAAAACGGTTGGTCTTCCGTTCAGGGAATGCTGATGTACTTCGATAACTATGCGGCGGATGTCCAGTTTAATGGCAGTTCGACCAACATTTTCAAAGGCACAGTTTTTGGACCCCTTGCGAATTTCACTTTAAACGGGAATACCGACACTTTAAGTGATGAGCTTTATAACTTCAGCACACAAATCATTGGAAATTCGATTCTCGTCAATGGCAATGCCATGCTGGTGATGAATCTTAACAGCAGCGATTTTTCTTCGATGGACCCATCACTGTCATTGGTAAAGTAGATTGCTTGATGCCAAGGAATAAAAAAATTATCCCGGTTTCAACTCGAGACCGGGATTTTTTCTTTTATTCCTTCTTTTTTACCCTGGAACGGAGTGGTTTTTCAACATCCAACCGGTAACCAACCCCGCGCACAGTCTTGATGTACTTGGGGTGGCGGGGGGTTTCCTCTATTGCCTGACGCAGCCAGCTCATGTGTACGTCCAGTGAACGAGTATCCGCGGTGTAATCGGTTTCCCAGGCTTCACGAAACATCGCTTCCCGCTCCACCACTTCGCCGGCATGCTCCATCAGAATGCGCAACAGAACCGCCAGACGCGGGGTGAGCTGGATTTGTCTTTCGGCAATCACCGCGCGTTTTTCTTTAACATCCAGCATGATGGGTCCGGCTTTGAGATCACAGTCATTTTGAATCGGGAGCAACTGGCGAATGCGATTGATCAGCTTTTGCATGGTGAAGGGGAGGGACAAAAGCGTATCCGCCCCGTAATTGTCGTTAGGGTCACTGTTTTGATCAATGACCAGGATGAGCGGCAAAGAAGGCTGTTTTTGATGCAATGCCTGACAGATCCGTTTGCCGCTGGTGCGCATCGAGGAGGCATCCACAACCACAAGGTTTGGCACAACCTGGTCCAATTGGGCAAGGGCTGCCGCGCCACTGGGCACACTTTCCACCAGGTAACCTTTTTTAGTCAACCCGGCTGCAAAGGAGGGGTGATCGGTGCGTTTGCCTTCGATTAGAAGAATACGTGGTTTGGTCAACTCTACGCAGCCTCATCCTTTTTTCTTGAAATAGCCTGGAGTGAATCATTAAAATAGCAGGAACACTTTGTAACACAATTGAACGGTGCAATGAATCAAAGAAAGGCAGGTCGTTATTCGATTTTTTTGTTAATATTCCCGCTAAAAGTAAAAGTATTATACACTAAACTTAAAAAAAGTTAGTTCACAATCCGGTTAACCTTAAGAAAATATGCCGGTAGTGTGTTTCCGTTGCACTCGGTTTTCTGGCGTGTTAGAATAATTCCATAACTGATTTAATCTTTCCGGGAGGCTAAAGGTGACGCAAATGGTGGAAGTCGTAATCGACAGTATTCGGGTCAGTTTGACCAACCAGCAACGTATCGTTTTGCTGCGCGAGGTTAACAGTGACCGCTACCTGCCGATCTGGATCGGTCCTTTTGAGGCTGAAGCCATCACCATCTCCTTGCAGGAAATTGAAGTCGCGCGCCCACAAACCCACGACCTCTTGATTCAGGCGCTTTCTGCATTGGGCGCCCGCCTGATGCGGGTGGAAGTGGTTGCATTGAAAGGGGATGTTTTTTACGGTAACCTGGTCATTGAACAAAATGACCGTCTCTTCGATGTGGATGCCCGTCCATCGGATTCTATTGCTCTTGCCGTCCGGGCACACGTCCCGATTCTGGTGAATGTAGAGATTCTACGCGATGCTTCAATCCGTCCGGAAACGGATATTCGAGAGGATCTGCTGCATGCAGCGGGAAGTTCAAGTCAAACCGGTGAGACTGCTGCAGGAGAAGACGAATCTTCACAGCGCCTCTCATTGTTTGAAGATTTTTTGGAGCATATCGACCTGGACGATCTGGGGAAAGATGAAGATAAACCCGGACCCCAGCCACCAGATGATTCTGATCTTCCTGCGTAGGAAGAATTCCGCTTTTCTTAAAGAAACCTAAAAAAAGGGCGCGCCATGGGTAATTTTCCGCCATATGATGAGGACGCAACGACCACCATTCAGTCTCAACCCAACAGCCGGGAAGCAGAAGAAGCCGTGCTGGGGTCTGTGCTGATCAATCCTGACTCATACTTCGAAATTTCTCAGATCATCAAGGCGGATGATTTCTATATCATTCGCAATCAATGGATCTGGGATTCTTACGTCCGCTTGCATGAAAAGCGTATTCCCATTGATATTTTGACCGTGAGCGAAGATCTGGAAGAACATGCTCAACTTTCAGAAATTGGCGGGCAGGCATACCTGGTGGCGTTGGTGAATCAAACCCCCACTTCCCTTCATGCGGAGGCTTACGCCCAAATCGTGGAGCAGACCTCCATCCGCCGCAAAATGTTAGCCGCAGCCAACGAAATGGCTCGTCTTGCCTACGACGAGGGGAAGGAAGTACGCACCATTCTTGACGAGGCGGAGAAATCGGTCTTTGGCTTGAGTTCCCGCCGCGTGCGCCATGACCTGGAACCGATTCATGATGTGGTCGGTGAATATTATGATCACCTGGATGAGCTTTCCAAACGTGATGATGAGATTGTCGGGGTGCCAACGGGATTGGCTGATCTGGATCACCTGTTAGGTGGGCTGCAGAAATCCGATTTGATCATCGTCGCTGGAAGACCCGGTTCGGGAAAAACCGGGTTTCTCCTTTCGGTGGCGAAGAATGCGGCTCAAAAAGAGCACAAAAATGTGGCGATGTTTTCGATGGAAATGTCAAACCAACAGCTTGTGCAGCGTCTCATTGCCCAGGAAACAAACATTGATTCGCATCGGCTCAGGATGGGCAAACTCCGGGACGATGAATGGAACGTTTTTGTTCAGGCGATGGGAGTCCTTGGGGATACCAAGATATGGCTGGATGATACTCCGGCAATTACACCGCTCGCGCTGCGCACCAAATGCCGCCGGCTGCACATGGAATATAATCTGGATCTCATCCTGGTGGATTACCTGCAATTGATGGGCAGTGATTCGCGGAATGAGAATCGCGTTCAGGAAGTATCCTACATTTCCCGAAGTCTCAAAGTGCTTGCGCGTGAGCTGGATGTACCCGTGCTGGCAGCAGCGCAGCTTTCCCGTGCGGTGGAACACCGGGAGGATAAAAGACCAATGTTGTCAGACTTGCGCGAATCCGGCAGTTTGGAGCAGGATGCGGACATTGTCATGTTCATTCACCGTCCAGACAAAGATAATAAAGAAAGTCCCCGCCACAATGTCGCTGAATTGATCGTTTCCAAACACCGCAACGGTCCTACTGGCTCAATTGAGACAATTTTCCTTGAAAATTTGGCAAAATTTGAAAATGCCGCGCCAGTGGTAGATTTGACCAAAACAAAGAAAAGGTAGAGTCTGCAATGGTTGTGTTTAAAGGGTTTGAAAACAGCTCCAATGAATCTATACCCATACCAGGTGCTTTTTTTAACGATTTATTACCGGTCATCGAAGATATTGATGAATTACGCCTCACCCTGTATGCCTTTTGGTACCTTCAAGGGCAGCCCACGGAACCCCGTTTTATGCGCCACAGTGATTTGCTTAAAGATACCCGTCTGATGCAGATGTTTGGGAAGGATCCCGCGGAACAGGAACGCCGCCTTCAACGGGCTCTGGATTTGATGGTAGAGCGCGGCAGCCTTTTGCGGGCAATCTTCAAGGGTGAAGGCATCTTTTTTCTTCATACCGAAAGAGGCGCGGCTGCGCACAACGGCTTGATGCAAGGTGCCTGGAATCCGGACCTGGTGGATCGGATGCCGATTCAGCTGCAACCGGAGCGTCCCAATATCTATGCGCTGTATGAACAGAACATTGGTCCGCTCACTCCGTTGATCGCAGAAACTCTCCTTGACGCGGAAATTACCTACCCGCTCGAATGGATTGAAGATGCCGTCCGTATGGCAGTAATCAAGAATGTACGCAATTGGAAATATATTGAAGCGATCCTTGCTTCATGGAAAGAGAAAGGTCGTAATGGAACCGATAAAAGATCCGCTGAAGAAAATCGCCCGCGGGATAGCGAGGGAAAATTTGCCGACTACATCAACCGCTGACGCATCCGCTGCGCAGGAAGTCTGCCCTATTTGTGGCGGAGTTGGGTTCCTGCGCCGTGATCTTCCTATAAGCGATCCAGAATTTGGCAGACTTGTTCCCTGCATCTGCCAGCAGAACAAATCCAATCAGACTGCCAAACGGCGGCTCTATGAAATGAGCAATCTCGAAGCCTTCAAGACCATGACTTTTAGCGATTTCTCTGTGCAGGGGCGGTTGGGGTTAGCGGATGAACAAATCCGCTCGCTGCAGTATGCTCTCAGCCAGGCGCAACAATTTACCGGCAATCCCCGCGGCTGGCTGCTGCTGATGGGAACCTATGGCTGCGGAAAAACACACCTGGCGGCAGCCATTGCCAACAGTTGCGTGGAATTTGGCATGAAGACCATCTTTCTGACTGTGCCGGATTTACTGGATTGGTTGCGCTATGCTTACGATGCGACGGATGAAACATTTGAGCAGCGTTTTGAGGAGCTGCGCAATGTCAATCTGCTCATTCTGGATGATCTAGGCGCACAAAATGCCACTGGTTGGGCAAAAGAGAAGTTGTTCCAGATTATTGATTATCGTTATATCCGCAAACTCCCCACTGTGGTCACCACCAACACTGATCTTGAGGACCTGGATGATCGCATTCGCTCGCGTCTGCAGGATCCCGATCTGGTGGTGAATGTGCGCATCACCGCACCCGATTACCGTTCCCCGGTGAGAGATTTGCACGACCCGCTGCTCTACCAACTGCAAATGCTTTCAGACCGCTCGTTTGGCAATTTCAGCCTGCGGGAGCCTGAAAATCTCACTCCCGAAGTCCGGTTAAATCTTGAAAAGGTATTCCGCGCCGCTCAGGAATTCGCAGAACAACCACGGGGCTGGCTGGTGATGACCGGAACTTATGGATGCGGGAAAACCCATCTCGCTGCCGCCATTGGGAACTTTCGCAAAGGGATGGGTGACAAGCCGGTATTTGTGGTGGTTCCAGATCTGTTGGATCATTTGCGTGCCACTTTCAGCCCTTCGAGCAACACTTCCTATGATGAGTTGTTCAACCGGGTAAAATCTGCACAGATCTTGATCCTGGATGATCTGGGAACCCAAAGCGCTACCCCATGGGCGCGCGAAAAACTTTACCAGATCTTCAATGAACGCTATAACGCCAAATTACCCACTGTCATTACCATGTCCTGCAATCTCGAGGATCTTGATGCGCGCATTCGCAGCCGCATGCTGGACACCCGCATTTGCAAAATCTATGAAATTCTCGCACCCTCCTACCGCAGTGGCAATATGCGACCCGAAACCAGCCGCCGTAAGCGAAGTTCATGAAAGTCAAAGAAACGCACTCCCGGAGCTGCAGCCCCGGGAGATTTTCTTAATAAGGAGGCTATACTGGATCCACTTCAGAGGTGCAGTGAGGGCAGCGGTGGGCTTTGCGGGGAATTTGGGAAAGGCAATGAGGACATTCTCGGGTGGTAATTTCAGCTGGTTTTTCTTGTTGATTCAACCGGTTGATCGCTTTAACCACCCAGAAAATCACCAGAGAAACGATTAGAAAACTGATTACAGTATTGATAAAAAGCCCATAATTGATTGTGGGTGCACCGGCTGCCTGGGCATCAGCCAGAGACGTATAAGGCGTCTTTCCTAGATTAATAAAGAGGTTACTGAAATCTACCTTGGCGAGCAATAATCCAATTGGCGGCATGATGACATCATTCACCAGGGAGGTCACAATTTTGCCAAAAGCTCCACCAAGGATGATGCCAATCGCCAGATCTACGACGTTCCCCCGTACAATAAATTGCTTAAATTCCTTCCACATATTCTTCTCCTTTCCAGTGCGTAATTGTTTGAAATAATTTTATCCTTTTTGTTCCATGTTTGATTTTTAGATTGCGAGTGATAGAATTAGGCGCATGTTTCCCCGGTTAAAATCTGCAGTCCATCAATATCCGCGTCAGTTTTGGTTGCTGACGACGGTCATGATGCTGGCTTACTTCTTTCACAGCCTGATGTGGAGCTTTTTACTCCTCTATATTAGTTTGCATTTGGGTCAACCTCTGTCTAATGTCTCGTGGTTGATGACCTTAAACGCGGCAGTGGGTGTGGCGGCTTCATTTCTTGGCGGGGCGATTGCGGACAGGTTTGGTCGTAAAGGAGTAATGATCTTTTCATTGCTCCTGGCAGCTTTTGGCTGGTTTTTCTTCAGGCTGGCGGGTTCGCTGCCAGTTTATGCCCTGTTGATGGTCGTCACCGGGGCGACCACACCCGTTTACCGTTTGACGGCGGATGCCATGGTGGCGGATTTGGTGCCTGAAGAAAAGAGGTTGGACGCTTATTCCCTCTTGCGAATGGGGAACAATTTCGGGGTGGCTTTCGGTCCGGCGGTGGGTGGATTCCTGGTGACCGTTTCCTATGGGTTAACCTTCGCCATCATGGGTATTGGCTTTGCAGGAATTGGCATCCTGGTCGCGTTATTGATCCGGGAGACTCGCAATCGAAACAGCGATTCCCCCACAACAACCGCAGAAGAACCCGGTAGTTATGCAATGATTCTGCGCGATAAAATCTTCCTTCAGGTACTGGTGGCTTACTCATTGAACCGAATTTGCACCTCCACCTTATGGATGATGCTGGCAGCTTACACCAAGCAAAATTACGGCTTATCCGAAAGCCACTATGGTTTCATTCCTACCACCAATGCGATCATGGTCATTACCATGCAATTACTCATCACCAGGCAGGTGAACAGGCGCAAGCCACCCACGGCAATGGCTATTGGCGCATTGGTTTACGCGATTTCCATTTTCTGTGTAGCTTTTGGCACCGGTTTTTAGTGGTTCTGGTTATGTATGGTGGGAGCAACGATCGGTGAAATGATTCTGGTGCCCACGACAACCACTTATACCTCCCGGCTGGCGCCTCCAGCGATGCGTGCAAGATACATGAGCCTCTACAATCTCACCTGGAGCATCGGGTCAGGTCTTGGACCGCTTTTGGCGGGATTTTCCAGTGATCTCTTTTCACCTCAGGCAATGTGGTATACGGCAGGGTTAACCGGCTTTCTGGCTTTTCTAATCTTTGCCAAGCTGGCTTGGCAAAAACCCACTTTTATGTCTTCCGCTGCCCGAACAGGTCATTTATGAAGCAACTGCTGCTGCGGCTGTCAACTCTCCTCCGGAATTATCCCCGGCAATTCTGGCTGATCTTCATCGGTATGCTTATCAGCACGATCGGCACCTCGATGATATGGCCATTCCTGATGATCTACGTCTCTAAAAAACTGGCAGTGCCATTAACCCAGGTTGCCTCACTGATGACCATCAATGCTCTAACCGGGCTGGTCTTTTCGTTAATCGCCGGACCGATTATTGACCGGTTGGGACGAAAATGGATTATGGTGGTCAGCCTGATCGGGAACGGTCTGGTTTACCTCTTGCTGGCTCGCGCTGAGACGTTTACCAGTTTTGCCCTGGCAGAAGCACTGTTGGGCGCTTTTAACCCACTTTATCGCGTGGGGGCAGATGCGATGCTGGCTGATCTCATCCCCGCAGAAAAGCGCTCCTCTGCTTATGCGCTCATCCGCATGAGTGGCAATACCGGGGTGGCGATTGGTCCGGCGATTGGCGGGTTTGTGGCTGTCCATTCCTATACTGTGGCTTTCATCGCTGCTGCGTGTGGCTTGATCTTCTACGGGTTGCTCATAGGTTGGCGCGGGCAGGAAACACTGCCTGCCATCCAGAGCAGCGCTTCACAACGGGAGCGCTCCTTTGAAGGTTATAGCCGGGTATTGCATCATCGGGAATTTATGATGTTTATCGGAGCTTTTACTCTTACCTCCATGTTGGCTTCCTTAATTTGGGTACTTTTGCCGGTGTATTCCAATATTCAATTTGGTGTTCCAGAAAATCTTTACGGATTTATTCCCACCACCAATGCGCTGATGGTGGTTACACTGCAGTATCTGGTCACGCAGGTGACTAAAAAACATCCTCCATTGCGTATGCTTACTCTGGGCACGGTTTTTTATGCAGCTGCAACAACCCTGATCGCATTTTTCAGCGGTTTCTGGGGTTTTTGGTGTTGTATGGTGATCATGACAATAGGGGAACTGATCCTTATCCCCACCTCCACCACATATACCGCCAGCCTTGCGCCAGCGGATATGCGTGGGCGGTATATGAGCCTTTATGGATTGACCCACAACGTGGCTTCAGGGATCGCACCTCTGATGGGTGGTTTTTTGAGCGATTCCATTGCGCCACGGGCAACCTGGCTTGGAGGGGGAATCTTAGGGGTAGTCAGCGTGATCGCGTTTCTGTTGCTCTCCCGCCGTTTTCCTGCATCTACAGTGGCGGCTGATGCGCCAGAAATGTAATCTCTTCCTCCATTCGATAGAATTAATTGCGAATAGCCATCCATTTTTGTATAATATCATTGTGAAGAGAAAATCAGGAATTCTCCTTTTTGTGCTGTTGGTAACTTTGATCAGCCAATCCCAGAGTTCCCCTGCCAACGCGCAAGAATCAGATTCAATTTACGTCCAGGAAACCGGACACTGGATCTGGGGCAAATTTCTGGAAATGTACATCAGTGTGGAAGACCCGCTTTTTTATTTTGGTCTACCAATCACGGATGACTTTATAGATCCTGTCACACAGGCGCATGTACAATACTTTGAGAAAGCCCGGTTTGATCTGTTGGACACGGCAGAAGGCCCGCGTGTGCAGCTTGCCCCGCTCGGTCAATGGCTTTACCAGGGAGGGGGTCCATTAGCGAACATTCCCAGCGAAGGTCCCAGTTGCCGGTTATTTCCATCCGGCTATTCCGTTTGTTACGCCTTTCTGCAATTTTATGATTCTAAGGATGGAGCAACGCACTTTGGTCAACCGATTTCCCTGGTGGAGGTGATCGAGGATCGCTATATGCAGTATTTTGATTACGTCCGCCTGGAATGGTGGCCTGACCAACCCGAAGGTGAACGGGTAAAAATTTCAAATCTGGGAACAGAATATTTTAACCAATATGTTGCTGATCCTACTTTACTCAAACCGGAGCCCTCTCCTGAAGAGAGCGGAAACCTGATCAATCCACAGGTTAAAGTGTTTGCGCTTAGCTCACGTATTGGTGCGAAGGAAGCGCAGACGGTTTACACTGTGGTCCATGATCCCTTCATGCGCCCGGTAGCTGGCGCGCAAGTGGAAGTAACCGTCATCTACCCGAATGGCGTTTCAGAGATCTACCAGCTGCCAGAATCGAACGAGTTTGGTGTCAGCCAGTTCACTTTTTCGGCGCCAGACCTGGTCGTCCAATCGGTGGTAAGACTCAATGCAACCATCCATTTGAGAGGGGAAACAGCTTCAGGAAAATCCTGGTTCCGCATTTGGTGGTAAAAAAAGCCTCTCCAACTGGATTGGAGAGGCGGCAGGCTGCCAGAAGCAACTATCTTTTGTTTAATTCTCTATAGAGTTGTTCGTACTCCTGCCGGTTGGGGGGGTTAAGGGCGATGATTTGACCCACAACTGAAACTGAGGCTGAAATATTTTTTCCGACCAATAAGTTTTCCGCCAGCGCATCTAATTTGGCGATGGCTGTGGAGGTTTTTCCATGTGCAAGATAATAAGAGGTCATCAATTTCTGCAGGTCAGGGCTGTCAGGTCGTTCTTCTAAGAGATCATCGAGGAACTTTTCTGCCTGCGGTAATTGATCCTCGCTTTCAAGAATTTTTATGTAAGCATCAGCTTCATTGAGACCGGCAGGGATGAGACCAAGCCTGAAGTAGAGATCCACCAGCATGGACCGGGGTCCAGGGTCGAGGGGCAATTGACCGCGTAATTGTTCGAAAATACCGATAGCTTCCTTCCAGTTCAGACTTTGCAGCTCAATATCCGCCAGGCGCTGCAGAATCGTGATCGAAAGATCCCGGGTTGAACGGGTCTGACGGGATAAATTCAATGCAGTGTTGTAAGTTTTCCGCGCTTCATCCAGATCAGCCAGCATGTAATGAACGTTCGCCAGATCAATATACTGCTGCACCATTTCATCAAGCCTGCCTTCATTGCGGAGCAGTTCGATGAGCTTTTTTCTGACTTTTATATCCATTGGCGCAAGCCGGGTGACACGTGAAAGAAGGCTTAATGCCTGCGAGCTGTTTCCGCGAATGGTATAAAGACGGGCAATAAGCAGGAATTTTTCAATAGCTTCTGAAATGCGTCCTTCATTAATAAGTATCTCAGCCATTTGGACGTGCAAAGGCAGGTAGGTAGGGGCGAAAGTGAGCGCCCGGTACGCTTCCTCCATGGCAGTACGATACTTGCCTTTTTGAGCGAGGCGGCGAATTTCAGCAAGGGATTCTACGATCTGGTTGCTGCTCGTGTCTAACAGCATTTCAGCGAGTGGAACGGGAGGAGCTTCGGGGGGCTGGGGTGGAAGCTGCAGACGCGCAGCTTTGAGATAAGTACGCCAGTCCGGACGGGTTAATTGACTATGGATGGCTGAACTGAGATTCCGGAGATCTTTCTCACTTTGAATCATGGATTGTGATTCGAAAATCGGATCATATAACTGGATAATTTCTTCCGCGTGTTCCGGTTCCACGGTCCGGCTGTCCGCCAACATTAGCGCATGCAGGTTATAGGAAGCCGCTTCTTTGAGCTGACCAAGAGAAACGGTGATCTTGCCAAGTAAAAGGTTGGATGCCAGCGCGTAATCGGAATGAATTACGGATCGCTGTAGGTGTTTTATCGCATTTTGGGGGTCATCTTCTTCATGGAGCAACCCAAAGAGATAATCGGCGCCTGCGAGGTTTAATCCGGACTGGATCGCTTTTTCCAATGCCGCAACAGCTTTGCCGTCCTCCCCGGCGGAAAGCAGGTCAATTACCGATCGGACATGGAGCTGCATCATTTTTGGGTCAGGAGCTTCTTTTTGGTTTTTGCGCCCACGGAAATTCCCTTGATCTGTCCGGAGGGTGGCATCCGTAGCGGGATTGATTACCTTTTCCTCAAACAAGATTTCAGCGAGCTCTTCCAGCGCGAGAATTCGAGCTTCTGTAAGCGGATCGGTGCCGGTTTGCATGGTTGGGCTTTGCCAGACGGTTTCAAGTTCGTGAACTTTTGCCATCTGAACAGCTGCATTAATATCTTCTTGCGTTTCGATGATTGGAATGAGCTGAGATTGGTCCAACGCTGTAAATGCAGCAATGAGTTTGGGAGATCCGGGGGATAACTGAGCACAATATTCTAAGATTTGTCGGGCTTTGGCAACTTCTTTCTCCCGCTGCATCACCGCTGCCAGATCAATAAACTCATCCACCGCTTCTGATTTGCGACCAAGTTTGGTGAGGATCATGGCAATTCGCGCACGGGCATCCTGATTGCGTGGGTCAAGCCGGATGGAGATGTGATAATCCGCCAGAGACCGCTCCACATCACGTGCTTTTAGGTGTAATTCTGCAGCCTGGAGAAAGCTCCGTACCGCTTCAGGAAGTTTACCCTCACGTTCAAAAATTCTAGCCACGCGTTCCCTGGGCATGGGATCCTCAGGGAAGCGAGCCATGAGTTGCTTAAAAATTTCCAGTGAGGTATCGAATTCGTTTTGATGGAATAAAGCCAAACCAAGGCTGGCTAAACCCACTGGATGATCTGGCGAGATGGAAAGGGCATCTTTATAAGCCTTCACAGCTTCTGCCCAGTCATGTTCCCAAAGGGCGGCATGTCCTTGATTCAGTTTGGTTTGAACGGATCCTTCTGCCATCATCATTGTGAATATTTTTCCTGCTGCTTAATTTTGAATCACTTCCATACTTCCCCAGTTTATACCACTTCTGGCTTCTGTGAGGAGCGGAATATCAAGTTTGTAAGCCGATTCCATCACCTGTCGCACCAGTTTGGCGGTTTCCTCAAGGTCTTTATCCAATACTTCGAGCACCAGTTCGTCATGCACCTGCAGCAGCATTTTCGCCTGCAACTTGCTGGCTGCCAGAGCGGTGCGCAGATGAATCATCGCCAGTTTCATAATATCCGCCGCGGTTCCCTGAATGGGGGCGTTAATTGCTTCGCGTTCCTCGCGGTTGCGGATCATGGCATTGGCTGGATTGGCTAAATTCGGGAAGTACCTGCGCCTTCCCAGCATTGTTTCCACATACCCCTGTTTTGCGGCAAGTACCCGTATGCCATCCAGATATTTTTTTACTCCTGGAAAATGCTCAAAGTAATCGCGTACGAAGTTTTCGGCCTCCGCCAGTGTCAGGTCGGTAGAGCGGCTCAAACCGAAGGGACTCATGCCATAGATCAGACCAAAGTTGATGGCTTTGGCGTGCCGGCGCTGTTCCTTACTGACCGCCTCCAGTGGGATGCCATAGATGGCAGCCGCAGTGGCGGCATGAATATCCTGACCTTCACGGAAGGCTTCAAGCATAGCTTCATCACCTGACATATGGGCGACGATTCTCAGCTCAATCTGGGAGTAATCAACAGACAGAAGATGATGACCCGGAGCAGCCACAAAACCCACCCGCACCTGTTTTCCAAGGTCGGTTCGCGTGGGGATGTTTTGCAAATTAGGATCCGACGAAGCCAACCGACCGGTCACGGACCCCGTCTGGCTGAAGCTGGTATGCACCCGACCGGTACGAGGGTTGACTTGCAACGGCAGGGCATCCAGATATGTGGATTTTAGTTTTGCGAGTTCACGGTATTCCAGCAGCAGATCCACCACGGGGTGTTGTCCTTTGAGTTCATCCAGAACCGCCGCTGAAGTGGAAAAATGACCGCTGGAGGTTTTTTTGTTGCGGTCAGGCGGTTCAAGTTTGAGTTCGACAAAGAGGACTTTTGATAGTTGCTGGGTGGAATTGAGGTTGAAGGAATGTCCAACCTGGGTAAACACTTCATTCTCAATTTCTTTTAATCGTTCACCCATTTCCGCACTGAAACGGGCAAAAAATGCGGTATCGAGGGTGATTCCTTCCCTCTCCATGTCAATCAACACGGGAATCAGCGGAATTTCAATATCCTTAAAAATGTGACTGCAATTATGTTCTTCCATCCGCTTTTGAATCACCGGTATCAGGCGCAGGGTCACTTCCGCATCCGCAGCGGCATAAGGTGCAGCGGTAGCGATTGGTACAGCATCCATCGTAATCTGGCTTTTGCCTCTGCCGATTAATTCCTCAATGTGGGTCATGCTGATGTTTAACAGTGAATCCGCCAAATCCTTCAAACCGAGGTTCCGTGAGGCTGGATCTACCAGCCATTCACCAATCATGGTATCAAAAGATAAGGGTTGAACACTTACGCCGTAGTTTGCCAGCATCAAAGAATCAAATTTAAGGTTGTGACCCGCTTTGGGGATGGTGGGATCCGTCAGAACAGGCGTAAGCGCTTCAATTACTTTAGGAATAGGCAGCTGCGGGGTCTGTTCTTTGTGACCAAGGGGGATGTAATACCCTTCACCTTCTCGTACCGCAAAGGAAATGCCTACGATTTCAGCTCGTAAGGGATCCTTTCCGGTTGTTTCGGTATCAAAGGCAATCATCTTGCTGGCAGCGAGGTCCTTAACCAATTCGTTTAATTTTTCCTCACTATCAATCCGTTTGGCATCGAGGGAATAGGTGGAGGGCAAGCCAATGTCATGCACATCTTCTCCAAAAAGAGAAAGCTGAGGCGTTGGCTGGTGGGAAAGCGGTGTCAGGATCAATCGCAGGCGGGGAATGAGGGTGCGAAACTCCAGTTCTCGGAACAAGGCTTCCACCCCGGGGATATTAATGTGATCCGTGCGGGCATCTTCCAGCACCAACCGCACACCTACGTCAGTGCGAATCCTTGCCAGATCCTGACTGAGGTAGGCGGATTCTTTTCCCAACTTCAATTTTTCACCAACTTTTCCGGGTATTTCCTCCAGATGAGCATAAATGCCATCCAGAGTTTCGTATTTTCCCAACAGGCTGACAGCCGTCTTGGGACCGATACCCGAGACACCGGGAATATTATCCGAAGTATCCCCCACGAGTGCTTTGTAATCCACCACCTGATCCGGCTTTACGCCCAGATAGGCGATAACATCCTCAGTGGTATAGGTTTTTGAATCAGCAAGTTTTGCACCAGGCAGGCTGACGGTAATGCGGTCATTAACCAGCTGGAGCAGATCCCGATCGCCGGTGATAATTTTTACCCCCAACCCTCTTTCCACAGCCTGGTATGCGATGGTTCCTAATACGTCATCTGCTTCCACGCCTTCCTTTTCAATGCGTGGCAGATGAAAGG
The DNA here is from genome assembly GCA_018056725.1 of Anaerolineaceae bacterium. Taxonomy (GTDB): domain Bacteria; phylum Chloroflexota; class Anaerolineae; order Anaerolineales; family Anaerolineaceae; genus UBA6107. Next base: position 13,543 of record JAGPFF010000009.1, on the reverse strand, counting down.
TATCAATCATCTGGCGGATGCGTTCAATTTGCGGGCGCAAGTCATCGGGCATTTTCGCGCGGGTGGCTTTATAGTCAGGGTAGAGATCATTGCGAAATGTCTTACCGGTATCGAAAGCCACAGCCAGGAACTCTGGCTTTTCCTGTTCCATCAGGCGCAATAAGACGTTGGCAAAACCAAAAATACCCGCCGTGGGTTCACCCTCACGGGTTTGCATTCGGTCGCTCATACCGGCGGTGATGGCGAAATACGTACGATATGCCAGGGCATGTCCATCAATTAAATACAGGATTGGAGGCATCAGGATTTCCTTAGGGATAAATTTGAATCTATCCATGCCATGGAGGATCGCACGCGGTCAAGGAAGGCTTGGAGAAAACTGGCGGGGAGGGTATGCTCTCCACTTACCAGCAAATATCCATCCGCCCAAAAGTCATTCCGACCTTCGGTGAATCGATCAGGAAAATGTTCGTACAGGCGCTCAGAAGTGGATTGACGAATTGCCTGGATGACATCTCTGGGGCAGGTGTCAGGCGGAATGGTAAGCGACCAGGAAAGATAGAGAGGACGAACCGCCAGCGCGGTAACCTGGCAGTTCCAATCCTGATGCAGCAGGGGGAGCCATGTGCTCAATTGTCTGGCAATTTCAGCGGTTAAAAAACTGTTGCGATCCCGCGGGATTAATACACATTGGTAGGGCAATAGGGAGTGCGGGTTTTTACTTTCAGGTGGTTGAGAAGTAGCAGCTGCTTCGCCTTGCCGTTCGGTTTCGGTGCCGATCCCGGCAGAAAGGCTTACTCCCCATGGTTCAAGAAGGGCGGCATCCTCCTGGCTGAGGGAATCCGGTTGTCCTTTTTCCACGCGTGGTTCCGTCGCCTGCTCGACGAAGCCTTCGGACCTTTGTTGATGCTCAGAAGGAGCCTCTGGGGAGAACGGTACCCGTGCAGTGAGGGAGTCATTTCCTTTTTCATCCCTTTCTCCGGTGGGTTCAGTCATCCATCCGTCGAGAGTCACTTCCAATTTAGGAGGAAAAGAGCTCTCGGGTTGCTGTGAAGAAAGTTGAGAGAATAATTGCTGAATCACCGAGGGCAGGATTTCTTTAGGAACAGGCCAGGTAAGCAGCTGTATGTTGGGATACTTCGCTGTGTCCGGAAACCCCAGGTCATTCCAGGCTGGAAAGATCACCACCCGGGTGGAGGAGAGAAAATCGTTGACTTGTTGAATAAGTTCAGAAATTGGTTTATCCCAATCGCGGTTGTCAAACAGGAGGAGGGAATAATCACCTGCTGAAATTTTTTCGCGAATACCATTCTGGTCATCCTCAAACTCTACCTCTATATCTGATTGAAGAGATACCCAGGAGGAAACCTCATCCAGAAACTGGGAATCCGGTGAACATGCGAGAACCTTAAATGTCATAGGAAGAGTGTATCACGTGGTTTTTTTCGTTGCAAGCGCATCCTTCTTGCCGCCTCTGAGCTTGAATTTCGGGATTACAAACACTTATGGCAAGCGATTTACTTCACTTTGTCTCCCAGCGCCTCTTTGAGTTGTTTGGTGACATTGTAGGGATTGCTGATGTGAAAATGAAAAGTTTTGGCTGTTGTATTGATCTCCAAAGCATCTGACGAATTGGTTTCCCAATCTCCATAAAGGATGTGAATACTTTCAATGCGGTCAAGCGGAATAGAGAAATTCTTCAGGCTTTCGGAGAGGATCAATTCCGGCGCCATGCCGAGATATTTGTCGCCACTTCGTGCTGCCTTTTGCGCTTCAATTTGCGTGAGCAGATTCTTCCCTTCCGACTTTGCTTTTTCTAAAGCGTTTTTCTTCTCTGCTGCCTGCATTCCGTTTGACTGAAAGGCAAAGATCATCCGCACGGGAGTGATGACGAGGTGATAAAGATCGCAAGAAAACACGCCTGTCTTTCGGGTGATCATGCCAATCACCTTAAGCACCCGCTCGGTTTGATCTGACGAAAACGGGGAAACTGAAGGAACGGCGGAGAAAAGCGGAGTTGGCTGGTACCCAAGCGAGCGAATGGGCATCCCACACCCCGGGCACCGGGTTGATTCAGCGGGAATGGTTGAGAAACAAAAAGGGCACTGGACGGACGGAATCATGGACGGTTTCCTTATTTCCTGCCTGTTTTGTCTCAATCAGATCCTTCATCATTAATGCAATTTTCGGTCTCAGACTGATTGAGTATAAATAATCCTTCATCCGGTAAGAAGAAATGAAAGAGAAGGAGCCTCGACGGGTGATGAACGGCAATGACCGGATGGCATTGTGGCTAGTTTACCCGTAGCATAGTGCATGGTTATTGACTTTTCTTCAATTCAAAGTGGCGAAGATATTGAATGGGGCGAAACCCCACCACCCCAAGCTGGGTCACTTCACCATCGATCGGATTGAAATGCTTTTTAAAAACTTCAACCGACTTGTTGAGCTCTCCGTTTTCAAGATTGAATTCCAGCGTCAGATGCGGAATCCAGTTGCCCGGAAAATAATAACTGGAACTGGTAATTTTTTCTTCGCGCAGCATGCGGTGCAATGCGGCGTGAGCTGACAGTAAACTTGTAGACGGAGCAGGATAAAGGAAAAGTACATTTTCCTGAGTGGGAAAGGTGCCGACAGCGCCCAGGCGAATGGCAAAAGGGCTAATTTGCGCGGCGAATCTGGCAGCCAGTTCAATGACTGGAGCCGGATTAATAGCAGGTAGCACTGCCAGGCTAATGTGGGGCTTGTCATTCATTGATCCCTGGACGGGTTTGACGCCTTCCTGGTAGATCAACGCTCGAAAATCCCTGATGCTGGCTTCTGCAGCAGCGTCAAGGTAGAGCTCCACTGCAAGACCGGTAGTGACAGTGGTTGGAACTGGCTCAGATGGTTCGCTCATTCTCCATTCCAATGAAAGGATTTATAGTATTAAATATTACCAACGCTACTCTTTTATATTGCTCCGGGCTAAAAGACCCGTTTTGCCTGAGGACTCTTGCCACTTGGGAGGATCAAGCGCTGGCTTTACGGGTTTGGACTTCTTCCATATAACCTTTAATCGTGGGCATGGCGGTCAAACGGTCATAGAAGAAGTTATTAACAACGTTAATTACTCTCGCCCGCGCTGATTCAGCTTCCCGGGTCAATTGATCCCGCGCTTCTGGTTGAGAGAGCTCATTGCGCAAATTCAAGAGGTGCCGGACGATTTCAGCCTCTTCGTCGCCTTCCAGGGCACGGATTACCTCCATGATTAGATTATCGGTGGAGGTGACCATTTCTTCATAGGTGATGCACGAATCGGGGCGATAAGCGTCATCAATTGTGCGAATCAGTGACCAGATTTGATAGAGGATCGTGGCGGGTTCGTCAAACAATTCCCGCAGAAAGGCAGCCTCTTCATATTTGCCGGTCAGGCGGAAGATGTTGTACATCCGCTTGGCTACTTTGCCATAATTTACATCTTTGGTGAGATATTTGTACACCTCTCGTTCCAGCGATGCGACATATTCATCCAGTGCATCTGCTGATACATGCTGGGCAAGTTTTGAAAAAATGGGTACGGAAGTTGCCTCAAGATAGACTTCCTGAAAGTAAGGATCAAGGAAGCCATCAAGGGGGGTGATTGATCCATCCGGGGCTTCCCAGGTCACATCCAGCATGTTGCTGGCATTCGCCAGCTGCCTGCGGATGGGATCCGAAACCACCCAATCGAGCTTGCACCACCCCGGATTTTCCTTCACCTTATCCCATTCCACAGTAACTGCAGTGCCATCCTTCGTAAATCCGTTTTTCTGACCTGCCTTGAGATCCTCAGAATGCCAGGAAATTGGCGACCCGGCATGGTATTCATGCTCGCCGATGACAATATCCTGTGGATATTCACCAAATTTCACCTCAATCAACTGGTAGGTCGGTCCTTGCAAATAATCAAGGGCTTTCTGGCGCATAATTTGGGCAAGGATGGAGCAGGCTTCCGACCTGGTGGAGGCTTTAATATTAACCCGTTCAAAATAATCACAATCGCCGGGATAGGTCTGAATTTTTGATTGGGCGGATGAGCCGGAAAGGGCAAGTGCAGTTTCCACTTTGCCAGGAATGTCCTCAAATTCCACGATCTTTCCGATCCGCCTGAAGTATTCCAGGTCCTTGTCGCTGAAATCCAGCATGGTGATGTTGTATCCAAAGACCCCGCTGCGGGTATCCATGGTGATCTGGCTGCTCCCCTTGTATGCCGCCATGCTGGTCAACCATTGAAGCGCTTCGTCTTCTTTTACTTCAATCCCTAACCGTTTAGCGGATTCCATAATCCGCTGCAAATCTTCTTTGACGGTAATACTTTCCTGAGCCATATCCCCTCCATTTCATGAATGGCAGAATCAATCCTCAGTATAGCAAAACCGAGCCCTCTTTGCACAAGTTATTCTGCAATATTCAGCTTGGGATTAAGTTTGAGTATTTTCTGAAACACTTCCGCCTGATCCTGGGCATCGCGCAGCGCATTGTGGGTCAGCCGGACTTCTTCCAGAAAGTGGGAGGAAATATGATGCATGGAGGTTTGTTCCCAATTCACACCGGTTTGACCCATGAAATAAGCTTTGATATCCAACGCGCTGTGACCGAAGGGATTTTTTCCCAAATAGCGATGAAAGTAATCATTGATGAACATCCAGTCGAAGGGGGCATTAAATGCCACGAAAACCGGCTTGCTACCTTGTGGTACGACGCCAGCGATCCAATCCGCGAACTGCTGCATCGCTTTGGCAGGTTCAACTCCTTCATGGCGCAGCACTTCCGGATCCAAACCTGAAATTGCCAATGCTTCGGGCTGCACGTCATCCCGGTCGGGTTTCAACTCGACATAAAAAGTCTCGCCGATGTCTTTCACCAGGCAGGCTCCGATGGAAAGCATGGCATATTTGCCGGGGATAGGTCCGGATGTTTCAACGTCTACACAAATGAATATTTCTTCGGGCATTAATACCATTACCTGATTTCTATAGAGATGGATTACGAATCTATGGGGTCTTTTTGAATGATAATCTTAGCCAGGATTCCATTTTCTGCAGGATTTTCATTGATCCTCACCCGGTAGAACTTGCCAAGCCCTGCCCAACTGGCAAACTCCTGGCAAAAACCAGCGATGTAATGAAAATCAAGCCGCGGACAGACTTTCTCTTCCGCCTGATTCCTTTGCACTAAAATTGTCCACCCTTCCGGTGTTTGATCCAGTGTCAGGGGGATTTCGTTTTCATTGGTGAAACATTCACAGATCCATTGTAAACCGGTGAAAATCTTCTTCTTTACCGGTGAAAAACGAAAAATAGGATCCTGGGCTTTTTGAAGAACGGCTGGTTGCCGTAACCAGTAGTAAAAACCAGCCCGTCCAGCTCGATGCAACATGCCTTGAACAAAAGGTTCTTCAGGGGTTACTTTCCGCCGTTCCTGAAATTTAGAGTACCCCTCGTTTCCCAGAATCTCAAAAAGACCCTGTGTACAGTAATCCATCGTCAACATTTCTGAATTAATCAAGATATAAACTCCGAACGTGGTGATTAATTTGTCCGTTTGGATTCATTTTTATCCATTTCATCCAAAATGCTATAGAGCAATTCCAGCAACACACGCTTGACCGAACTTTTCTTGTGGGCTTCACAAGGGAGTATTTTAACCGATGGATCCAATCTTAACGCAACTCTCATATCTTCCATATCCCAGGCATCATAAAGGTCCTGCTTATTGGCAGCCACCAGGTAGGGCGTGGGAGCGTATGCGTGAAAGGTTTCAAGGATGCTGCGAGCTTCACGAAAAGTCTCGGGTCTGGAACTATCCACCATCACGATGAATCCAAGCATGCCTTCCGAAAGGATCTCCCACATAAAATCAAATCGTTTTTGCCCCGGCGTGCCAAACAGGAAGAGCACCAGGTCGTTATCCACAGTGATACGACCAAAATCCATTGCCACTGTGGTGGTTTCTTTGATTTTTTCCTGTGCAGCCGTGATTTTTTTCTCCGTGGAGACGACATCAATCTCACTGACGGAACGGATGAATTCTGTTTTGCCGGCATTGAAAGGGCCTGTAACGACGATCTTGACGGTCTGGGTGGGCATGAAAGAGTCCTTCTTGAGTTTAGATAGAGCGTATTCGATCGATCAGGCGCTTCACCAGCGACCGGTTCGCTTCGGGGTTTTTGACTGGCAGGGAAGCGCCTGGAATAGCAACCGGCAATCCATCCGGACGGACAATTTCGACCAGACCAGCCTGCAGTAAGGTGTAAACCACTCGCCTGATCTCAAATTCATCCAGTTTGACAGTGCTGGCAATTTGTTGAATGCTGTTCTTCGGGTTGATATAAGAAATTACCCGCCATTCGGTGGCGTTTAAATTAACTTTACTGATATCCGTTCCGGGACGTTCGGTAAATTTAAGGGTCATTTCAAGGCTGGGAATTTCAGAGCGCAATTCCTCCAGCTCACGCAGTTCCCTGGCGCCTTCCACGATCAAATTTTCCAAATTAATCCGCACTGGAATTCTGTCTTCCGGCGCGGTTTCACCGGCTTCAAAGTGAAAAGATCCCTCCAGCCAGGAGAAAAGGTGCCGGAATTTTTCGGTATATTTCTTTTCGAGGCTGGTCAAAATCTGTTCCATGGAGGAATAACCGGCGTTGACCAGGTAAATCCCCTGTTCGGTTTCCAGCTGACCAGCCAGTTTTTCTGCCAGCAGCCGGAGCTGGGTGGGACTGATTACCTGATCATCCGCCAGAGTTTTTAACAGGCTCTGTTTTTCATTATTGATTTCAACAAAAGCTAGTTTGCCATTGTGAAATACGGATCTGGTTGAGGTACCTGGTTTTTCAAGGTGAAGGGTGCCAGTTTTATTTGCCAGATTGATCAGATTTAGCAACTGGAGAAAAGAGAAATCCTTAAGGTTACCTTTTAATGCCATCCGTCATCTCTTACAGGATTTAATGAGGTGATAAGATTATACAATAAGAATCAGGATGTCAAATAAAAGGATCCGTCGCCGGTCAGGGTTATCAAAGTCGAAAGGTTCAATCTTTTACCATGCCATCACTCAAAGCCACTATCGCCAAATATGATCTGGACTTTCTCCAGCGTATTGCGCGTGGCTGGGGGATTGAGATCAGTGAGCGGGACGTAGAATCAGCGCGCAAGGATTTGCTGGCTCAGATTTCTGATCCTGAGGTTTGCCGGAAAAGGATTGAGTGTCTGCCAGAACCTGTGCGGGTAGCATGGGAGAGCCTGGGGAAACATGGCGGCAGACAAAACTGGGCGGAATTCAGCCGCTTGCATGGTGAAATTCGGGCTATGGGACCAGCCCGACGGGAGCGTGAAGACCCTGACCTTCATCCTGTTTCAACCTCTGAAGTTCTGTGGTACTCCGGCTTAATTGGCAAAGCTTTTCTGAAAAGCAGTGGAGATCTGGTGGAATACGCTTTCATCCCAGATGATTGGCTGGGGCTTTTCCCTGCGCGAGAGGTTCTCTCCGAACAGGTTGTCCGTCCGGCAGTGAGCCAGGTACCGCGCTACAGTTTGCGAACCGGAACCTTGGTGCTGGATCATCTTACGGATATGCTTGCTGCATATCGAGTTAAACGCCCAATTCCAGCCGAATTTTTTTCAACCTGGCAAATGAGCCCATTTTTCTTAGTGGGTCTTTTGCGCTCCGCCAATTTGCTCAATTCGCTTGACGAACCGGATCCAAAACAATTGAAACACTTCTTTTCGCTGAACCGCGGCGAAGCGTTGCTGATGTTGTTCAATGCCTGGCAAAACAGCCGGGAAATAAATGAATTACGCAACCTCGAAACACTCACTCTGGAGGGAAGTTGGGAAAATGATCCCCTCAAGCCCCGCCAAACTTTGATCGAGTTATTGCAAAATTTGCAAACCGAAACATGGTGGAGCATTTCTTCGCTAATTTCACTTATCAAAGAGATCCATCCTGATTTTCAACGAACCGCGGGCGATTATGATTCGTGGTTCATTCGGGATGCGCAGACGGGAGTGTCTTTGCAGGGTTTTGCCAATTGGGATCAGTTGGAAGGGAAGCTTATGCATTTCCTTCTCACCGGTCCTCTCCATTGGTTCGGTGCGATAAACCTGGCAAGAGGTGGCACTCAGGAGCGAGCTACCGCCTTCCAACTGGATCCCCGATTTTCAGTTCTACTCAAGGGAGAAATTCCCAGCATTGAAACCCAAGAAACGGGGCGCGTAAAAGTGAAGGACACCACACGCCTGCATGTTCCGGCAGGCACGCCACGCTCTTTGCGTTATCAAATTGGACGCTTTGGCGAGTTGAAATATGTCACCCCAACCGAAACGGTTTATCAGCTAACCGTGCCATCTCTGCAAACCGCTGCCGATCAGGGTCTGCTGGTAACCCACTTACTTCAGTTGCTGGATCGAGAACAGGTGCAGGAAATTCCAGCCTCTTTGCGGCAGCTGGGGCAACGCTGGCAAAAAAAGGGGGTGGAAGTGGACCTGGCGAAGGTTTCGCTTTTGCGGTTTAAAGAAGCTGAGACCTGTGCCAACTTTGTTCGCTCTACCGGCGAGCGCTTTACCTTGGAACTGTTAAACCCCACCACCGTGCTGATCCGACCTTCACAACAGGTAGCGATCCTTAAGTTCCTCAACGAGCGCGGGATTCTTGTTGAGGTGGGAGCCGATGTATAATCACAGAAGAAACTAGTTTTTACAGAGGTGAAAATGAGTAACAGGTTAGATTGGGTTCAGCAGGAACTTGAGGCGCTGAGGAGCGGTGGTCTTTACAACAACATCCGCACGCTTAGCTCGCCACAGGGCGCGTGGCTGGAAGTTGATGGGAAGAAGGTGCTCAATTTTTGTTCAAATAATTACCTTGGTCTGGCAAACCACCCAAAACTGGTGGAAGCAGCCACAAATGCCTTGAAAAAATATGGTGTCGGACCGGGGGCAGTGCGCTCCATTGCAGGGACAATGGAGATTCACACCGAACTGGAACGCCGTCTTGCTGCCTTTAAGGGCGTGGAAGCTGCGATTGTATTACAATCCGGGTTTTCTGCTAATACCGCAGTAATACCGGTGTTGGTGGGTAAAGAAGATGTGATTATTTCTGATGAACTCAATCATGCCAGTATCATCGACGGCAGCCGACTGTCTGGAGCCAGAATTGAGCGGTATGCTCACGCCAACACTACAGATCTTGAGGACGTACTCAAGAAGAACCAGGGAACCTACCGGCGCGCCCTGGTGATCACTGACGGCGTGTTCAGCATGGATGGCGATCTGGCACCCCTGGATCAGATTTATGGTGTTACCAGCCGTTATGATGCGATGTTAATGGTGGATGATGCTCACGGAGAAGGTGTGATCGGTCGCGGCGGGAGGGGGATTGTGGATCATTTTGGCTTGCATGGCAAGGTGGATGTGGAGGTCGGCACCCTTTCCAAGGCTTTTGGCGTGGTAGGAGGAGTGGTTGCCGGTAATGCGAAGATTATCGAATGGGTGCGCCAGCGTGGGCGACCCTTCCTGTTCTCTTCCGCCACACCCCCGGCGGATGTGGCAGCCTGCATTGCAGCGGTGGATCTGCTGGAAAGCTCCACCGAACTGGTGGACCGCCTGTGGGAGAATGCGCGCTATTTCAAAGCCGAGCTAAAGAAAATCGGGCTCAACACAGGCAATAGTGTTACCCCCATTACACCGGTGATGCTGGGTGAGGCGCCACTGGCGCAACAATTCAGCCGTGAATTATTCAATGAAAACGTCTTCGCCATGGCACTTGGGTTCCCGACGGTTCCACAAGGCAAGGCGCGCATCCGGGTAATGATCTCAGCCGCGCACAGCCGTGAGGATCTTGACCAGGGGCTGGCAGCTTTTGAAAAAGTGGCGAAAAAACTGCAGGTAATCTAGAACCAAACGCTGGAGACTAACCCTCCAGCGTTTTTATTTCAGCAGCCGTCGCCGGCGATAGTTAATCAATGGTGCTGCCAGACGACGCAACCTATATTTAAGAACAATGGGGGAGATTCTCTTACCGCCATCACGGTAGTGAACCCGCAACATTTCAGGCCAGCAGCGCTCATCCGCAGCGATGGTTTTACCGCTGCTGTGCAGACGAAAATTTGCCCACACCTGCCCCGGTAGATATTGAAGATCACTTACCCCAGCCAGGCGTACCCACAGGTCGTAATCCATGGCGAAATAAAACGAGGGGTCAAGTGGTCCGACTTTTTTCCAGAGATCGGTTCGAAAAAATGCTGCCGGTTGCGGAATATGAACGTAACCGCGGCGCAGACGGGCAAGATCCGTCTGTGCCGCAGGGAATTTGCCGACGATCTCGCCTCTTTCATTAATAAAATTTAAATCGCCGTATACCAATCCAACGCGGGGATGAGAGATCAGATAATCAACGGCGGACCGGATCGCGCCAGGCTGGTAGGTGTCATCGGAATTTAACCAGGCGAGAATGCTGCCATTTGCGGCAGCAAATCCTTTATTGAGGGCGTCTGTTTGACCGCGATCTTTCTCTGATACCCAGTACGCCAGCCGGTGAGCATATTTGCGAATGATCTCCACACTTCCATCGGTCGAACCACCATCGATGAGAATGTATTCAATATGGGGATAATCCTGATCCAGCACGGAACGGATCGTCTCTTCCAGGAACTTTGCCTGGTTGAAGGAAGGGGTGACGATCGACACGAGCGGAAGGGAGCTGAAGGATTCACTCATCACTGCAATGGTTTTGTAAGGTCGAATAGATAATATCCGTCGCCCTCTTCGTAGGGATAATTGGCAAACAGATAATCCTTCAATGCCGGCTGACCTTCCATTTCATTGATGAGTGTGACCAGGAAGTATTGTTTCCCTTTTGTTCTCATCTGAAAGTACGTTTCGAATTCCGGGTCAGTGGAACCGAGCAGGGATTTCACGGTGAGATCGCCTGCTGTTGGCCAGACTTCGGGTTGGATAAAGCCCCAATAGTTCAGGCGATAACCGTAATCATGGGTTAAAGCAATGACAGAAGAGCGTTGACCAATTTTATCGCCCAATTGCTGCCAGTATTTGGCTTCATGACGGTAGCTTTTAGCCAGCATATCTCCCCGTGATTTCATCACACATAACCCCACGGAGAAAGCGAAAAGGACCAGCACTAAAGCTTGCAGAGCTCGGTTGAGGTGACGTTCTTCCAACGTCCTGAAGATTTCTCCGCCAACCACCCCGAAACCGAGGGCAACCATGGGGAGAAAGGGTAAATGATAATAGTTGTGAGTGTAAATATGGTAAGCGAACATAAATCCATAACACAGGTACCCCAACCACATGGCGAAATAAACTGCACGATGCTTCTTTTCGCGCAGCAGGAAGAAGCCCAGAAGTGCGATGATAATGGGGTATAACCCAATCACCTGTCGGGCAAGGTAAAGCCAGTTAAGATACCATTTTGGATCGGAGAATAACGACGGCACCCAGCGGGCGCCAAAAATAGCACCTGCGTTGCCGCCCACAGTCGCACTGATCCCGTAGTAAATTAGTGCCGGTAAGAGGGAAATGGCGGCGATGAGATAGACATGCCAGTTACGTAATGACTTTTTCAACCCCACCACCAGTACAATGGCAATCATTGAAAAACCGACGAAGAAAACCGAGGAAATTTTAATAAAGACCGCCAGACCGGTAAAAATACCTGCCAGCAGGCTGGTTTTCAGGGTATCCTTTTCCAACCATTCGAACTGGAAGTAGAGCGCCCAAACAATAAACATGACCATCAACGGGTCTGGTTGAAAACTGCGGCTTGCCAGTGTGGCAAGTGGATTGAAAAAATAAACTGCCAGTGCAATGAAAGCGCCGTTGATTGTGGTCAGACGTCTGGCTAAGAGGAACAAAGGAATACCCCCAATGACCCAGAACAAAATCGAAAGCAGCCGGGGGACAAGCATGTTTTCTCCGCCGATGACCCTGTAGATGGAAGCGGTCAGATATTCTAGAATGGGCGGCTCGATCAAAGGTTCACTCTTACCGGTTTCTATGGCAAACTGGCGTCGTTCTTCTGGAATGGCATTCGTCTCGGGCGTGTCCATGCTGTAATACATCCCGCGGGCCATGATGAAGGAATGCAGTTGCCGGGTGGCGGCAAAATCGAGCGGCAGATCATCATAGTCAATCAGGCGGATGCCGATACCGGCGAGAAGAAAAACGATCAACAAAATGGTAACGTTTAATTTTGTGGGTTTAAAAAACAGTGCGGTTTGATTTTCGTTTTGCTCCGACATGATCACCTCAGGACGAGTAATGTCAGTTATTGTAACCGTTTCTTTCGCCTGGCAAGGTAGTGATCCTTAAGCGAATCAAGACCAAGCGGGGAAAACAGTGCGAACAGGATACGATACCAGTCACGGGAAGCGGCGGTAGGGTGCGCCTTCAAACTTCGCCAGTACGCTGCCAAGGAGGCACGGTAATCTTGCGCGTCGAACAGATAAAAAGCGTTTAACCGTTCTGCGCCCGCTTCAATGCGCCGTCGGTTGGCTTTCCACAAGGATTCAAGACGGGGCTCGGTAGACATCCAGGAGACGATGTGCCAGGCTTCGGTTCCAAATTCTCTGGCGTGCGCCTGGTTTTTACTGGCAGCATGATAGTGTTCGCCAGCCCATAATTGTGGCACATAGGTCAAGCCGGCGAGGCTGGCAAGACGCAGCCACAGATGGTGATCCAGCAAAAAATGAAAACTTTCATCCAGATAGCCTGCCTGCTGAAGCACTTCCTGCCGCATGAACACCGTAGGCTGCCCGATGATGCGAAATTCCATTAGCTCCCGTAACCCCCAATTGCCGTAATGGATCCGGTTAATCATTTCACCTTTTTCATTCACCACCTGCAGATCGCTGTACACAAAACCTGCCTCAGGGTGCTCCTGCAACGCTCGCACCGCCTGCGTGACAGCTCCTGGCAAATAAAAATCATCCGAGTTTATCCAGGCGACCACGGCACCTGTTGCACGGTGCAACCCTTTATTGATTCCATCTGCCTGACCGCGGTCTTTTTCTGAAGTCCACCATGAAAGGCGGTCAGCATATTTATGAATTATCTCGAGGCTGCCATCTGTGGATCCACCATCCACAACCAGATACTCAATGTGAGGGTAATCTTGCCCAAGAACTGAAAGAATCGTTTTTTCCAGGAAATTTGCCTGGTTAAACGAGGGTGTCACAATCGAGACAAGAGGAGTGGAGTTCATGCCAGGAGGGTATCGAAGTTTACCTTTGGGAAGATCGTCAGTTTTCCACCGACGGTAGCATCCAGTATTTCCCGTCCATCTTTTCGATAAGCTTCTTTTGCCAGTTGATAGGCGATTTCAGAAGTTTCAAGGTCAGGAAGCTGCCAGCGGAAGCCCTGACCGAAATACCCCGGATGAAAATGGTTTGGATCATCACCGGTAGAAACGACCGTGGTATTCGGCTTGCCCTGAGTGGTGAAATTATGGTCGACCCCAATAAGAATCACCTGTTTGAATCCCATGAAATAGGCTAACTGCATCGCTACAA
>JAGPFF010000008.1 GCA_018056725.1 Anaerolineaceae bacterium | reverse complement strand
CAACAATACAGCGTCAGTAAACCCCTGGTTGCGGAAATCCCTGCCAAGATGCTTGAGCTGTTGAATGTATTCAGGAAGCTCAAAGGGAGTATGAATCCAGTTCATGCGCGCCCGGATCTCTGCCTGACCCTTCTCGTCTTGGGTCCATAAAGATGGATCTTTGTGGAAAAACCTTTTAGGATAATTTTCTAGGTATAGTTTTTTGAGACCATTTTGAACAGGAATCTCCATTTGCCCCAGTTCACCTAAAGCAGCGACACGACGCTTATCCACTGCTTCCAGTAAAGAGGTATAAGCATCGGCAAAAGCCTTAACTCCCTCTACTTCCAATTCCTGGGTCACTTTGTTCAGCGAGATGCCTATGCTTTCCAATTCCTGGAATACACTCTTTGCCTCATCGAGATGATCATGAATGGTTATTTCAACTCGACCATGATCTAGGAATGCTTCTAATGTGGCTGGTGGAATCGTATTAACGCTGTCCGGAGCAATGAGTTCCTCGACATAGACAACGTCACGATATTTTGGATTCTTCGTGCTGGTGGATGCCCATAACGGTCGTTGCATCCGGGCACCTGATTTTTGTAAATGTAAAAATCGCTCACTATGAAAAACTGATTCAAATCTCTCGTAAGCCAGCCGGGTATTGGCAATCGCCGCTTTGCCTGACAATCGCTCTGCAAGCTCGGCGGAAATGTTTCCCGCCTGTTTAAGAACATCTAAATAGCCATCTATTTTCGTATCCATGCGGGAGACAAAAAAGGAGGCAACAGAAGCAATCGCATGCAGGTTTTCTCCGCGTTCTGCCCGGTCTTCAAGCCCGGAAAGGTAAGCCTCCATCACCTCTTGATAGCGTTCAATCGAAAAGATGAGGGTAGCGTTAATATTAATCCCGGCAGCGATGGCTTTGCGGATGGCTGGGATTCCTTCTTTTGTCGCTGGTATTTTAATCATCAGATTTCGCCGTCCGACTTCATTCCACAGCCGGCTGGCATCGGAAAAAGTTGCCTCGGAATCATAGGCGTATTGAGGATTTACTTCCAGACTTACGTAGCCATCCAAACCATCAGAGGCAGTGTAGAGAGAGAGAAATAGATCCGCAGCGCTTCGGATGTCTTGTATCGCCAACTGCCAAAAAATCTCCTCTTTGTCCATTCCCGCCCATGCCATTGGCTTGAGGCTTAAATCATAATCTTTTGATGTACTGATTGCCTTTTGGAAGATACTTGGGTTGGATGTAATACCTTTAATGATTCCAGCATTGATCATTTTTTCGAGGGAGCCATCGAGCAATTTTGAGCGCTCAATGTTGTCATACCATAAGGATTGACCGATTCCTTCGATCTTCTTCAAAATTTCCATTTTTGCCTCGGTTTTGATTCTATTCAGATGCCTCGATTTGGCGTACTTTTTCGAATCTACGAACGAATCGTTCTTCTGGGATGAATTGTGCTGATAAAAAGGCTTTGACAATCTCTTTAACGAGTTCGACCCCTACAATCCGACTTCCCAGGCAGAGAACATTTATGTTATCGTGTTCAACGGCTTGATGCGCCAGATATGTATCATGGCAAATACTAGCGTAGATCCCTTTAATCTTATTGGCGGCGATACAGGCACCTGCTCCAGACCCACAGATCAAAATACCCCTATCCGCCTGTTTTTCAACAATCACTTTGCCCAATTTCAAGGCATAATCTGGATAATCTACAGGTTCCTGATCGTAGGTGCCTAAATCAATCACGTCGTGATCGAGCGATTGAACGAGATTGATTACATCATCCTTGATTAGAAATCCCGCATGGTCAGCAGCTATTGCTATACGCATAATTACCTCTTCTTAAAAAGGATAGTCCTTGCCACATCCACCACATGCTCTACAGTAAAACCATAATTTTCCATAATTACTTTATACGGGGCTGAGGCTCCGAATTTTTCAATACTAATGATTTCTCCTTCATCCCCCACCCATTTCTCCCACCCCATGCCAACCGCCATTTCCACGGCAATTCTTTTTCGGATTGCTTTGGGAAAAACCGATTCGCGATACTCAGCAGGTTGTTTCAAAAACAGATCCCAACTTGGCATCGACACCGTGCGAACATTGATTCCTTCCTCAGCTAATTTTTCTGCTGCAGCAAGAATCAGACTCACTTCGGAACCAGATGCAATGAGGATGTTTTGAGGACGATCCTGCCCAAAATCCTTTAAGACATACGCACCCTTATGCAATCCATCTGCGTTCGCGTACTGGGATCGATCAATGACGGGTAGAGCTTGCCGGGTTAGCGCAATCAAAGTGGGACCGTCGGTTCTTCGTATGGCTGCCATCCAGGCTTCTCGTGTTTCATTGGCATCCGCCGGTCGTATGACACTCAGGTTTGGTATTGCACGCAGTGCTGCCAGATGCTCAACGGGTTGATGAGTTGGTCCATCTTCTCCCAATCCGATGCTGTCATGGGTCATCAGCCAGATGGTTTGCAAGTGCGACAGGGCTGAAAGCCGTATGGCGCCGCGCATGTAATCGGTGAATACTAAAAAAGTGGCACCAAACGGAATGAAACCGCCATGATAAGCGATTCCGTTGATGATTCCGCCCATTCCATGTTCCCGGACGCCAAAATGAAGATATCGCCCACTGTGATTATCCTTTTGGAAGGCGTTACTCGATTTAATCCAGGTGTTATTGGAAGGAGTCAAATCAGCCGATCCGCCAACCAACCCGGGTAAAACTTGGGCGAGGGCGTTGATCACTTCACCAGAAGCCACACGGGTTGCCATGCCTTTCGCATCAGCCTGAAATACCGGCAGCGACCTTTCCCAGCGCTCACTATCTTCGCCGTCCATTCTTTTTTTCAGGGCAGTTGCATCATCGGGGAACTTTATCTGATACTCCTGGAACAAATCCTCCCATTGGGCAGATCGCTCTTGTCCCGTTCTTGAAACAGCTTGAAAATGCTCAGCTACTTCCTGTGGAATGTAAAAATCAGGTTCCAGCGGCCAGCCCATTCGCTCCTTTGCTGCCCGCAATTCTTCCTCGCCTGGAGGTTCTCCGTGGGCTTTAGAGGTATCCTGACGATTTGGCAAGCCATAGCCAATATGGGTGCGGCAAATGATCAAGGAGGGTCGAGGGTCCTGTAAAGCAACCTTCGTGGCGGCATCGATTTCCTCAACGTCGTTCCCATCTTCTACCCGAAGAACCTGCCAGCCGTAGGCTTCAAATCTTTTTCCCCGATCTTCGGTAAAAGATAAGTCAGTGGATCCATCAATGGTGATTCGGTTGTCATCATAATAATAAATCATCTTACCCAGTTGAAGGTGTCCTGCCAGAGAAGCTGCTTCTGAGCTGATGCCCTCCATCAAATCGCCATCCGTTACAATTCCAAAGACGTGATGATCAATGAGGTTAAACCCTGGTCGGTTGTACTGTTCCGCCAGCATGGCTTCTGCGATCGCCATACCCACGCCATTAGAAAACCCCTGACCCAGCGGACCCGTGGTGGTTTCAACACCAGGAGTCAGACCGTATTCCGGATGTCCAGGAGTTTTCGATCCCCACTGGCGAAAACTCTTTAGGTCTTCTATGGTTACATCAAATCCCGTCAAATGGAGCAGACTGTACAACAGCATCGACCCATGTCCGCCTGAAAGGATAAAGCGGTCTCGATCCCACCACTTTGGTTTGGTGGGATCAAATTTGAGATGACGGGTCCAAATGGTGTAAGCGATGGCAGCCGTGCCCATCGGCAAACCTGGATGTCCGGAATTGGCTTTTTGAACGCCATCTGCTGACAGGAATCGCAGGGTATTAATGGCTGTTTCTTCAAGAGTTTTCATCTTGCCTCCAGATCAACTTCAATTTTACCATTTACAAAAAAAGCGCCGGGAACCTTTAATCCCAGCGATAAGTCGACAGAATCTGCTAAATTCGGGCGTTCTTTAATCGCAAACTGTTCGTGACCACAAACACACTGCTGAATGCCATCGCTCCGGCTGCCAGCATCGGGTTTAACAAACCAAAAGCAGCAACAGGAATCAGAATGATATTATAGAAAAAAGCCCAAAAGAGGTTTTGGCGAATCGTTTTGATCACCTTTCTGGAAAGCGAAATGGTATGGCTGACGCCAGTCAAGTCTCCGCCAATCAGAGTCACCGGAGCTGCTGCCATGGCTACATCCGTCCCGGTGCCGATTGCGATTCCCAAATCAGCTTGAGCCAAAGCCGGCGCATCGTTGATTCCATCTCCTACCATGGCTACTTTTTTACCGGAAGTTTGCAGTCGTTTGATCTCTTCACTCTTACCACTTGGCAATACACCTGCGATTACGGTATCAATTCCAACCAGATCAGCAATTTTCCGCGCTGTCACCTCATGATCTCCGGTAAGCATTACTACTTCAAGTCCAAGTTTTTTCATTGCGCTGATGGCTTCTTTGGCATTTTCTTTGATGGTATCCGCTACCGCGATTACTCCAATGGGTTCCTCTTCCATGGCAACGACCATGATGGTTTTCCCATCCAGGGTTAATGCATCAATTTGTTTTTTCACAGCCTCAATTTGGATTCCCGATTCGACCATATAGCGGATGGTGCCAACTTTGACTTCTTTTCCGTTAATTTTTGCTGCGACCCCCTTACCCGGAATGGTCCTGAAATCCATTGGATCCATTAATGGCAGGCTACGGTTGCCTGCCTCGGCAATGATCGCTTCTCCTAGTGGATGCTCGCTGCCCTTTTCAACGCTGGCAGCGATCTGTAACAACGAATCTTTCTGCAAAGAGGGTGAAAATGGAATGATGTCCGTCACTTCCGGTCGACCGTTGGTAATGGTTCCAGTTTTATCCAGCACCACCAGATCGATCTTTCCGACCCGCTCAAGAGCCTCACCGGATTTAAACAAGATCCCCATTTCAGCTGCCCGTCCAGTACCCACCATAATCGCTGTTGGGGTCGCCAGACCCATGGCACAGGGGCAGGCAATTACAAGGACAGCCACCATATTAATCAGTGCCCGGGTCACCGGGGAGCTTCCAGCTAAATGCCCCGTGGCTGGCACATCCACCAACATCCACACGGTGAAGGTGAGCAGTGCCAGACCTATCACTACAGGGACAAATATGCCTGAAACCTGATCGGCAAGTTTTTGAATTGGGGCTTTCGTCTCCTGCGCTTTCTCAACCAATCGAATAATCTGAAATAAAAGAGTGTCCTTCCCTACTCGGACCGCTTTTACTTTTATCAAACCGAATTTGTTGAGGGTGGCTCCGGTTACTTCCTCGCCAGGATTTTTTTCCACCGGTAAAGACTCTCCGGTAATCATGGACTCGTCAACCTGTGTCGTCCCCTCAAGGATGATGCCATCCACCGGTATTTTTTCTCCAGGGCGAATGATCACAATATCATTCACTCTTACATCTTCGATAGGTATTTCGGACTCTACGCCATCTCGAATCACCCGTGCAGTTTTGACTTGCAAAGCGTGTAATTTTTGGATCGCTTCACTGGTATTGCCCTTCGCCCGCGCTTCCAGGTATTTTCCCAGACGTACTAAGGTGATTATGACCGCTGAGGTCTCAAAATATGGGTGACCTGCAAGGATCCCAAAGGCAATAGGTAGTGAGTAGAGGTAAGCAACAGAAGATCCCATCGCGATGAGAACGTCCATGTTTGCTGATCCACTACGAAGGGATTTATAGGCTCCGACATAGTATTGCCAACCCACATAGAATTGCACGGGCGTCGCCAGAAGGAGCAAGATGTAGTTCAGAAGGCGGTTAAACTCCTCTGTTTGAGGCAAAAAACCAAAGTCACGAGCCATGGAAAGAATAAAAACCGGCACCGTAAATAGGATCCCGGTAATTAACAGGCGTTTTTGATGAAGCGTTTCCTTCTGGCGAGCGGCTACTTCCTGATCTTCGGTATCGTCATCTGAGGCTGCAGTTTTAAAACCTGCCGAACGGATTTTTTGCGCTATTTCTGTTTTGGTGATGAGGGTTGGAATAAATTCCACCCGTACCCTGGAAGCCGAAATATTGGCATTAACTGCCCGTACACCTTCCAGTGCTCCAAGGGTATTTTCCAATCGTCTGGCATCATTTATATCCGTCAGTTGAGGCAAAAGGAATATGGCTTCAACAGTCGCCACGCCATACCCTGCCCGCTCGATGCGTTCGATGATCTGATTTACCCCCAACTGGTTGGGGTCATACCCAACACTCGCTTTTTCCGTCACCAGGTTTACTACTGCTTCGTCTACCCCATCTAATTTCTTTACGTTGCGTTCAATCGTTGAAACACAATTGGCGCAGGTCATCCCAGTAACTGGTAAAACAATTTTATTCATTTTTCCCTGTCTGTCTATTCTGCCACCGGATAATTGATTTCTTTCAGAAGAGATTTTATTTGATCCGGTGTTGCCGGGTTTTCAAAGGCAATCTCTACTTGTTTCGCGGTTACATCCACATCCACTTTCGAAATCCCCTTTAAATCCATCAATTCCATTTTGATGGTATGGGCACAATGATCACAATTGATATTCGGGATTTTATAGGTTACTTTTTCCATTGTCTTCCACTCCGTCTTCTGTATTATGGACTATTTTTGTCTAATTATAATCCTGATCTTTTTCTTGACAACAGGCAATATAATCAATAGGATAAAGCAGATTGGATTTGGGATGTCACTTGAAAATAAAACGATTTTGATTACCGGCGCCGCGCGTCGGCTCGGAAACGCAACCGCCATTTTTCTTGCCCAACAAGGGGCGAATCTGGTCCTTCACTACAACTCATCCTCAACCGAGGTTGAGATGACTAAAAAGGCGATTGTAGACCTTGGTTCACGGTGCTGGACGATACAAGCGGATTTATCCAACCTGGCTGATTTATCTGCCTTGATTGAAATGGCAGTAAGTTTTTGCCCGCTCGATGGTTTAATCAACAATGCTTCCCTGTTTAAACCTCTTACCATGGAACAGACTACCTTAACGGATTGGGAAAACCATCTGCGAATCAATTTAACCGCTCCTTTCTTTCTCACCCAACAATTTGCCAGTACTTACAACCAGCCTGATGTGGGACGTGTGATTAACCTGGTGGACTGGCGTGCACTACGCCCCGGCAAGGATCATTTTCCATACACAATTAGCAAATCCGCGCTGGTAGCCCTGACAAAAGCCGCTGCGCTCAGCCTGGCACCACGAATTACGGTCAACGCCATTGCCTTGGGAGCCATTTTGCCGCCGGAAAATGAGGTTGAAAATCCTGATCTACTGAAATCGATTCCGCTCAAACGATGGGCGATGATTGACGAATTTCTTAGTACAATAAATTTTTTACTGCAAGGCCCTGAAGCCATCACGGGTGAAGTGATCCATCTCGATGGCGGCAGGCATCTTGTCTGATGAGGAGCAACAATGGATGAAATTTTTATCGAAGATTTGTTGATTCGCGGAGTGATTGGAATTTCTGAACACGAGCGTGAGCAACCGCAGGATATACTCGTCAATGTCAGTGTCTTTACCGACACCTTCAAAGCGGGAAATTCGGATAATGTAAATGAAAGTGTTAATTACCGCACCATTGCCAAGAAAATTCTTGCTCATACTGAAAAAATTAACCGCTATACGGTTGAAGCCCTCGCTGAGGATATTGCCAGAATCTGCCTTGCTGAGCCTGGAGCCATTAAAGTAAAAGTGAAAGTTGAAAAACCGGGCGCGGTGCGCTTTTCTAAATCGGTGGGTGTGGTGATCGTTCGCCCGAAAGAGTAATTGTAATGAACGAAGCCTGCCTCCTCCTTGGCTCCAACATCGATCCTGAAAAGTACATCCCTCTGGCGCTTCAATCCCTGCGCCAATCCCCTCTGATCCGGGTCGTGCAAATTTCGTCCATCTGGCAGACAGCCGCTGTGGGGAGTGCAGGAGCTGATTTTCTCAACGTAGCGGTAAAAGTACTGGTGGATTGCGAATTTGATTGTCTGAAGCAAATGATCTTGAGTGAGATTGAAAAAGAATTAGGGCGTGTGAGAACGGCAAATAAAAATGCTCCACGCACAATTGACCTGGATGTGGTGGTCTATAACCAGAAGGTAATGGAGGATAGCCTCTTTGAACTGGATCATCTTATTCTCCCGGTCTCCGAGCTGATGCCTCAAATATATTCCGACAAATATCACTGCACGCTGGAAGAACGAGCAGCTCAAAGGCTTCACCTGACGAATGCGAAAAAAGTAAATCTTGATTATTGACCCCGATCAAACAGCCCCTCAAGGGTCATCTCAAGGTCCTGGCGCAGTTTCTGGTCGGTAAACTTCAATTGAATTTCCTCTTTAATCCCATGAATGAGGGTATCGGTCATTTTTACTGTGTGATCCTTGATACCTTCATTCTCCATCAGTGTCCGCATGGCTTGAATATCTTCCAATGTGAAGTTCGGAATCGTTTTCCACATCTGCGCAAATTTTGGGCTGGTGCCTAATGCATAAAGAACAGGATAGGTTTTTTTTCGCGTCAGCAGGTCATTATCGATGGATTTACCCAGTTGTTCTTCTACCCCCCATATACCAAGAACATCATCCTGCATCTGGTAGGCAATTCCCAACCGTTCGCCAAGCGATCCAAAATCTTGCAAACTGGTGATGTTTACGCCCGTTGACAAGGCTCCAAGCTCAAAACAGGCACGGAACAACGCACCCGTCTTTCCTTTTACCATCTGCCAGTATTGTTCGAGTAGCACCTCCCCGGCGCTCTCAAACCTCAGGTCAAGATATTGGCCACCGGTCAGATCAAATGTTGACTGATGGAGTATTTGCGCGGCAAGATGATCCTTCTGGTCTTTTTCTGCCAATTTTAGGATTTCCAGGCTGGCAACCGCCAGCATGGCGTCACCGGCATTGATTGCCTGAGCTTCCCCCCATTTTACCCAAACGGTCTTCTTGCCTCTGCGCGTCGGGCTGCGATCCTGTATATCATCATGGACCAGTGAAAAGTTATGCACCAGCTCCACTGCTGCGGCGGCAGGTAAAGCATGCTGCCACTCCCCGCCAAGGGCATGATTCACTTCCAACAGGAGTAAAGGGCGCAACCGCTTCCCGGCTGACTTTGTTTTCGCGTCCCATCCGAGGGAATAGTAGATTATCCTCTTGAATTCTTCAGGCTGCCCGGTGAATGCCGCATCGACACATTGCCGTAGCTCGATGTCTACCGCTGCCAGCATTTCAGTCTGAAAAGTGGAGAAAACCAGAGTCATCAGGGTTTCCGTTGAATAAGTGTGGTCATTGACAGGGCTTTGAGATCAGGTGCTCCGGCAGAAAACATGGCAATTATCAAAGTGCGTTGGATTTCGTGGATGGACTTAACCACGGCTCCAGTGCCATTTTTCGCCGCAACGAGGAAAGGTTGAGCAATACCAAACAGGTTTGCCCCCAGAGCAATCGCTTTGGCACCCTCCACACCATTGGTAATCCCACCAGAAGCAATCAATGGGATCTCTGAATTCTCTTTGCGAATGTCTACAACGCAATCCGCGGTTGGGATTCCCCAATCAACAAAAGTTTCTGCAATCCGGTAACCCGAATCATCGCGGCTGCGGTATTTCTCCACTTGAGACCAGGAGGTTCCTCCCGCACCTGCAACATCGATGGCTGCCACTCCCAGCGAGAGCAATTTGCCAGCCATCACCGCATCAATCCCCCAGCCAACTTCTTTTACAATTACAGGCACCTCGATCTGGCGACAAATTTGTTCGATCTTCTTCGCCAGACCTTTAAATTTCGTTTGCCCTTCCGGTTGCAAAGCCTCCTGCAAAGGGTTCAAATGCAAAATTAATCCGTCGGCTTCGATCTGATCAATCGCCATGCGACATTCCTTGAATCCGAAGCCATAATTGAGCTGAATGGCGCCTAAATTTGCGTAAAGCGGAATAGAAGGCGCAGCGGTGCGAAGATTAATCTTCGCATGTGAAGGGTTTTCCACTGCCGCCCGCTGTGAGCCCACTGCCATGGCAATGCCACATTCATTTGCAGCTTCAGCCAGAATCCGGTTGATCTGATCCCCCATATCCGTTCCTCCGGTCATGGAGGAAATCAGCAATGGCATGGCAAGAGGTTTTCCGAGAAAAGTGGTAGCAGTGGAAATCTCTTCGAGATTGAGGTCAGGCAAAGCTTGATGTTTGAAGGACCAGCGCTCAAAACCATTCGTCAGCCCTGAACGAACATCTTTGTTCAGGCTGATGGCAAGATGCTCCTCTTTGCGTTTTTCAATTTCACTCATCATGCTGAGTATACACGATCCAGTGATAAAATTGCTGGGTATGGAATCTTGACAATATTAACCGCTCCATTACAATTCAACTTATCAATCAATGGAAATTACCAGGAGGTTCAGGCATGAGCAATACATATGAAAAAGTACGTGATGTAATTGTCGAAGTATTAAAAGTAGATCCTTCCGAAATTAAAGATGATACCCGCTTCGTAGAAGATCTGAAAGCAGATTCCATGGATCAATTCTTCCTGATCGATGGCTTTTGTGAAAAGTTCGAGCTCAATATCAATGATGAAGATGCCCGGGCGATTAAAACCGTCTCCGACGCGGTTACCTATATCGACGCGCACTTGAAATAACTCAAATCTCCACAGAGGCTGATCCCCCGATCAGCCTCTTTTTTAATTAGATCATCTCCGCCAGTTGTTCAGGATAATCCGCTACCTTTACCCCAACGGATTGCAATAAGGCAATTTTCTCGGCGGCTGTTCCGGAACTTCCTTCGATAATCGCACCGGCATGACCCATTCTCTTTCCGGGAGGGGCTGATTTGCCAGCGATGAATGCCGCTACCGGCTTGGTCATCTGCCGGGAGATGAATTCTGCAGCCAGCTCCTCATCATTCCCGCCAATTTCTCCAATCAGTATCACTGCGTCAGTCTTGGCGTCCGCTTCAAACAGCTCAAGAATATCCACAAAGCCAAGCCCTTTGATCGGATCGCCACCGATCCCCACGCACGTGGATACACCTTTACCAGCTTTGTAAAGGGAATAAAGAATTTCATAGGTCAGGGTTCCCGATCTTGAAACCACGCCTATATTTCCCGGCATTGAAATGTTTCCAGGAATGATCCCCACTTTCACTTCTCCTGGCACCAGAATTCCCGGACAATTTGGACCGATTAATTTCGTCTTGCGCGTGCGTAAATACTCTTTCACTTTCATCATATCCAGCACCGGCATGCCTTCTGTGATGCACACCACCAGCTCTAATCCAGCATCCACTGCTTCGAAAATGGCATCGGCGGCATATTTTGCCGGCACAAAGATGACGGAGGCATTGGCATCGGAAACTTCGACGGCATTCTTTACCGTATCGAAAACCGGTATTTTCCCGTCCAGCACCCAATCCCCCCCTTTGCCAGGGCTGACCCCGGCGACAATGTTGGTATTATGAAACAGCATTTGCTGACTGTGAAAGAGTCCCTCATTGCCGGTAATTCCCTGAACCACCAGTCTGATCTTGTTATTAACCAGGATGCTCATTGATTTTGCTCCCTGATAAGTTGGATGACTTTCTCTGCACCGCCGACCAATGAATCCGCGTAGATAAGAGAGGATCCTTCAAGCAGGCTTCTCCCTTTTTCTTCATTAGTTCCCACCAGCCTGGCAACGATCGGCACGGTGGGTTTTACTTCCTGGCTTGCCTGGATCAATCCCTTCGCCACCTCGTCGCAACGGGTAATCCCGCCAAAGACGTTGATCAGAATGGCTTTGACATTTTTATCCGTAAGGATTAACCTCATCGCCGCCGCCACTTTTTCAGCCGATGCGCCGCCGCCGATATCCAGAAAATTGGCAGGTTCCTCGCCCAGATTCTTAATGATGTCCATGGTTGCCATCGCCAGCCCGGCTCCGTTGACCATGCAACCGATGGAGCCATCCAGTTTGACGAAGGAAACGCCGAACTTTCGACCTTGCGTTTCTGCCCAATCCTCGGCATCAATGTCGCGCAAATCTGCCAGATCCGGGTGCCTGAAAAGCCCGTTTTCATCCAGAATGATTTTTGCATCCAGGGCAACCAGTTTATTGTCGGCGGTGATTACCAGTGGATTTATTTCCGCCAGCGTGGCATCGCAATCCACATAGAGTTTCCAGAGGGCATAAATGATCTCTCCAAACGGGCGCCAGAAGGGTCGTGGAAGATCAATGGTCAGAGCAATATCCCGAATTTGGTAATCCCGCATCCCTAAAAGTGGATCGATATGCAGCCTGGCAATCTGACCAGGCGATTTCAGCGCTACTTCTTCTATTTCCATCCCGCCTGCGCCTGAAGCAATCAATACCGGTCGCTGCTGCGAACGGTCATTGGTAATGCCAAGATAAATTTCTTTGCTAATTGAAACTGCTTCCTCCACCCAAACTTTGCGCACTGGTAAATCCTTGATTTTCATCGAAAGGATTTGGGTGGTTACTTCTTCAGCCTCCTCAGGACTTTTGACCAGACGAATTCCGCCGGCTTTACCTCTCCCCCCCACCAACACTTGTGCTTTGACCACTACCTTTCCGCCCAGCTCTTCGCAGAGTTGCCGTGCTTCACTGGCGGATGCGGCAATTCTTCCGTGGGGAATGGGAATATTGTATTTGGCGTAAATATTTTTGGATTGATACTCATGAAGTCTCATCACACCTCCAGAGCTCTGCGGGATAAAGTCCTCAATGATTATACACTTACATAAAAAATGCCCGGATTTTTTTATCCGGGCGATTTTTTCAATTTAGATTAACTTTTGAGGAATTCTTCAAGCGCTTCCTTGCTGATGCGATAGGATTCTCCGATTTTTTTGGCTTTCAGACCTCCGGAGGTGATCGCGGCGAGTACATCGGCTTCAGATACCTTCAAGATATTAGCAGCTTCCGCCGGGGTCATGACAGACGGAATGGTGGCTCCTGCCGCTGCGCCGGCACCAGCCGCCGCTTGTGAACCGCCAATGCCCTGCAACGATTGAGAGAGCACGTTGCCAATTCCCAAACCTGCGCCAATCCCCGCAGTCAAGCCTGCCCCACCGCCTTCATTCCGAGCCGCTTCGCGCATCGCGTCAGCCGCCTGCAACTGGGCATAGGTCGCCGTATCCAGCATCCCCATTGCCCGCAGCTCTTCGGCTGATTTGTCTGAAGGTTTGAGGCTGCCAATATAAAATGTCTTTAATACCAGTCCGAGGGCGGCAAAATCTTCCTGGGCTTTCACCCGCACCCCCACGCCCAGCTCCTCAGTATTGCCGATCATTTCCAGCACATTTTGCCGGCTGCCAGTTTCACCCAGCAGATCTTGAATTTTTGAGAGCAGCATCGTGCGCAGACGGTTTTCAATGTCCGCCATGCGGAAGGTCCCCTGGGCACCAACCACCTGGGTGACAAACTGCTGCGCGTCCGCCACCTGGAAGCTGTAGGTACCAAATCCCTGCAAAAGGGCGATGCCCAGACCAACACCGGCATTGCGCACCAGGATGGGCTGCGGCGTCCCCCATTTACGGTCGACAAACTCGCGCATCGACACGTAATAGACTTCCGCCGTGAATGGCGTGCGATCATTGAACGCTTTGCCAACCAGATCGATCAGTTTTGGAATGTTCGCCGTCAGGATGGTATGCCTGCCAGGACCGAAGACATCCAGCGCTTGTCCATCGCGCATGAAAACCACCCGCTGCGCTTCGCGAACGATCACTTGCGACCCTACACGCAAGTCCGCCACCCCTGTTTCCGGGAAGCGGTGAACGATTTCATCCGTCATCTCGCTTGGATATTCAACCACATCAAAAATTCTAGCCATTTGATTGCTCCCTTAAATTTGAAAATGAAAAATCAAGACTCTTGCCCAAACTTGAACAATTCAGCGCGTAAATTGAAAGCGTCGAGGCAATCCTGCGCTTTCTGGTTGACATTGCGCACAGCCGCCGGGAATCCATCACTCCCGATGGATGCTTCCAGATTATCGATGGCGGCGGCAATCTCATCCGCCATTTCCATCAAGGTCAGGTCGTACTGATAGATCTTTTCCAGCTCTTCCTCTTTGATTTTGATAGCGTCAAAAAATCCACCGTAGCCGTAAGCGGCTGTTTTCACCCGATCAATGAACTGGCGCAAGCGGATCGCGCCGATTTCGATGTCATCCAGGACGTCCAGGTTGCCCGCACTGATCAGATCGCGCTGGATACTGGAAAGGCGCTGCCATTGTACCTGGAATTTGTCCGCGATCGCTTCCCGCAGCAGTTTGTCGGCGGAACGGCGGTCGGTGCGGATGAAATAGCCTTTGAAACCTGGCAGCTTGGCGATCAATTTTTTCAGCGCGTCCTGTTGTGAAACCACACGTTCATATAGATCACTCATCAGATCCCTCCATTCAGGATAAAAAATTGTTTTAGCAATTGTAAAGATATACCTATTATACGGATATCAGGTGAAAATGATGCACAAGGTTTGCATTTTTATTATGACGCAACAGCCCGGAGTTTGCTATACTAGGTCTATATATTATTTTTTTTAGTTCAGAAAGAGGTATCATCATGTTATTTGCATTAGAGGAAAGTGGCCAGGGACTGGTCGAATATGCGTTGATTTTGGTTCTAATCGCCATTGTGGTCCTGCTTGCTGTGCAGCTTTTCGGCACAACCTTGAACAATTCTTTTGAAATGATTAATAACCGGTTGGCGGAGATCTCCTGAAATTTCCCCCTTTCATTGCTGTAAGTTTAATGTAATGAAAGGGTATTGTATTTCGCCCTAAACCTCGCTATAATAAAAACATCTTATTCTCAAGGAAAGGAGGAAAAACATCATGTTATTCGCTGCGCAGGAAAAGGGTTAGGGTTTGGTTGAATACGCATTGATTCTTGTTTTGATCGCGATCGTCGTCATTATCGCCCTTACCGCTCTCGGTGGTCAGGTAGGAAATATCTTCAATAAAATCACCAATGAGTTGAATAAGTAATTTAGAACATTATTTTATACGTTAATAAGAAAGGCTCTGTTTCCTAAAACAGAGCCTTTCTTATTTGTTAAGTAATCTTCAGGTAACTTACAGGTTTATCGTGCGTATACACGGCGTGATTGCCGTATAATTGCTGTTGTATTCCTTTGCTTAGACTCCAGGAGGACCGAATGGCGACGACAAAAAAACGATCCGGAAGAACGTTCCTATATATTTTGATCATTCTCATCGCAGTTGCTCTGTTGGGCTATCTGTACCTATCCCGCTCCGGCGGGGGTCAGGGGAATCAGCCTGCGGCGACTGCCACCCCGCCTTATGAACTGGTCCAGATTGTGGTCGCATCTCAGTCCATCCCGCGTGGTCAGATCATCACTGCCGAAGTATTAACCACCATCCAGTATCCCAAATCGGAGCTGGTGGAAGGCACTTTCTTTACTTCTGTTACCGATGCGGTCGGGGCGAAAGCCAAATTCAACATCGATCCGGGGGTACCGCTGACCACCAGCATGGTGCTGCACGCCGGCACCGGTTCCCTTGCCGCCAATGATATTCCAGCCGGCATGACGGCGTTTTCCATCGCCATCAGTCCGGAAACAGCGGTGGCGTATGCTCCTCAATCTGGAGATCACGTAATGGTCATTGCCTGTCTGCTGGTTACGGATGTAGATACCAACTATCAAACACGGCTGCCCAACGACACCACGGTGGTCGTGCGGGCAGGGTTTGGTACCCCTGAATCGGGGATTACTGAATCGATGGTGATTTCCCCTTACGTTCTCGGGGTCGAATCTTCACGCGGTCGTTTTGAACTCGATAGCACCACCAATGAACCCGTGTACATTGTCCCCTCCGAGATTCAACGTCCACGCCTGGTCTGCCAGACGGTGATGCAGGATGTGACCATTCTGAATGTCGGTCTCTTCCCGTTGGAATCCGAAGCCGTGGCGGCAACGCTGGCAACTCCCACACCAGTGGTGGCAACAGAACAAGCCCCGACAACTGGTCCGGAGTACCCCGGCTCGGTCACCCTGATCGTTTCTCCGCAGGATAACCTGATCCTTAATTATCTTTCTCTCTCCGGAGCCAAACTTTCGCTCGCCCTGCGCAGCGCCGGTGACACCCAGACCTTTACCACCGATCCGGTAACTCTCCAGTACATTATGGATACCAAGAATATCCCGGCTCCGGCGAAAATTCCTTACAGCATTGAACCCCGTCTGGACACGTTGACCTATCCGTCCTTCAATTCATATATTTTGACACAACCCTAGAAGACCGGTCGGTTTACGGATGATTAAGGAGTGATGATGGCAGCTCAGGAAAAAATCTTTGTGGTCGTGGTGGATGACATCGATGAATCGCGCGAGATGATCCTGCGCATGCTTCAATTTGAACCCCTGATTCAGGTGGTCGGCACGGCTCACACCGGCATCGAAGCAATTGATGCCGCCCAAAAACTAAAGCCGGATGTCATCGTGATGGACATCAATATGCCGGATATGGATGGCATTACAGCGACCGAAACGATTCATAAAAAGGTGCCTTTCGTTCAGGTCGTCATCTTATCCGTGCAGAACGATGCCAATTATATGCGCCGGGCAATGCTCGCTGGAGCACGTGATTTTCTCTCCAAGCCACCCCAGATTGACGAACTGACGCTGGCTGTCAAGCGGGCGGGTGACCTTGCCCATGAAGAAAAAGCCAAGTTCACCGCCCCCTACCAGACGGGCGGATTAACATCCCCTTTGCCGCAGGGATACTCCTTCACTCCGGTCACACGCGGGAAAGTCATCGTGGTCTACAGTCCAAAAGGCGGTGCCGGTTGCACGACCATTTCCATCAACCTGGCAACGGCTCTGAAAACTGCTGAAAACAAAGTCGCCGTGATTGACACCAATCTGCTCTTTGGGGATGTGGCAGTTTTTTTGAACGAACACTCCAAAAACACCTTCCTTGAGCTTTTGGAAAAATCCGAAGATTTGGATGCTGATATCATTAATGACGTCATGGTGGTCAACAATGCCACCGGACTGCACTTGATGACAGCGCCAAAACAGCCGGAACTGGCGGAAGAAAAACACGGTCAAGCCATCACTCGAATTCTCAATTACATGCGCCAGTTGTATCAATACATCATTATTGATACGACTCCCCACTTGAGTGATCTCGTCCAATCCTGCCTGGATGTGGCGGATTACATCGTTCTTCTCACCACCCAGGATATTCCAGCCATTAAAAACACCAACCAGTTCCTCGCGCTTGCTGACGCTTCCGGTATCGGAAGGGATCGGATTCTTTTTGTGATGAATCGCTATGACCGCAGGGTTGCCATCTCCCCGGAGCGTGTGGGTGAAACCTTAAAGTTGCCGATCCAGGTGACCATTCCGTACGAAGACCGCATTATCAGCAACGCGGTCAACCGAGGGATTCCATTTGTTACGGAAAATAAAAATTTATTGTCATCCAAAGCCGTTTTCTCCCTGGCAGAAATCATTCGCGAAAGGGTGAAAAAGGAACAGGAAACTCCGTCTCTCTAATTATTAAGGAATATGATTTATGTCCATTTTACGCCGTATCCAATCAAGTGACAGCCAGCCGCTGACAAACCCGGCAACGGTTGCCGAGACCCAGGTAGTCTCTCCAGCGCCAACACGCCGGATTATGACCGGTGGCACGCAAAACGGAGCGGATGCCTACCAGGACTTGAAGAACAGAGTCCAGAACAAGCTTCTCGCCGAACTGGATCCGAGTGTTGACGTCACCAAGGTGAACGAAGTCCGGAAGACAATCCTTGATCTTTTCGAACAGATTTTGGCGGAAGAGAACTTTGTCCTCTCAAGAACTGAAAAAAGCCGTTTGTTTGAACA
The DNA here is from genome assembly GCA_018056725.1 of Anaerolineaceae bacterium. GTDB lineage: Bacteria > Chloroflexota > Anaerolineae > Anaerolineales > Anaerolineaceae > UBA6107. The sequence goes on along the minus strand of JAGPFF010000008.1, from coordinate 45,126 downwards.
GATCGCGGCTGAGATTCTTGGTCTCGGACCACTTCAGGCGCTTCTCGATGATGATACGGTAACAGAAATTATGGTCAATGGCGCGCGCAATATCTATGTAGAACGGCGTGGTAAGATCCAACGCCTGCCGGTTACGTTTGAGAATGATGAGCATGTCATGCGCATCATCGAGCGTATCGTCTCGCCTCTCGGCAGACGGGTGGATGAATCCAGCCCCTATGTGGATGCCCGTCTTCAGGATGGCTCTCGTGTCAACGCTATCATTCCTCCTGTCTCCCTCGTTGGTCCGGTACTCACCATCCGTAAATTTGCCCGCATTCCTTTCACGATTGATCAACTGATTTAGCTGGAATCTATCACCCCGGAAGCCATTCAATTTCTCGATGCCTGTGTAAAAGCGAGGGTCAATTTGATCATTTCCGGAGGCACCGGTTCCGGTAAGACCACCTTGCTGAATGTTCTTTCGGGTTTCATTCCATCTGACGAACGCATTATCACCATCGAAAATGCAGCCGAGCTTCAGTTGCGCCAGGAACATGTGGTCACACTCGAATCCCGCCCGCCCAATATTGAAGGACGGGGTGAAATCACCATCCGCAACCTGGTGGTAAATGCCCTGCGTATGCGTCCTGACCGCATCATCGTGGGTGAAATTCGTGATGAAGCTGCCCTGGATATGTTGCAGGCAATGAATACTGGTCATGATGGATCCATGACCACCTGCCACTCCAACTCTCCGCGTGACAGCCTGGCGAGAATCGAGACCATGACCATGATGGCAGGGATGGATCTTCCTATCCGTGCGATTCGGGAACAGGTCAGTTCAGCTATTGACCTGGTGGTGCACCAGGAACGTCTAAGGGATGGTACCCGCAAGGTGGTCAATATCACGGAAGTTTCCGGCATGGAAGGTGATGTAATCACGATGACCGATATTTTTGTTTTTGAACAGCTCGGTTATGAAAATAATAAAGTGATCGGTCGGTTACGCCCCACCGGTTTACGCCCCAAATTCATTGAGAAGATCGAAGCCTCCGGCATTCACCTGCCCCCTTCCGTATTCGGTATTGGAACACGAAAATAAGAAGAAGGATAACCAATGGATCCTGTAATTTTTCTTTGGATAGGCGGCATACTAATCGTTGTAGCGGTAATCGTGGGGATTGTGCTCTCCGTTTCCAGCCAGCGTTCCGCGGAAGAAAAACGGCTCGATGCCTTTATTGAAGCTGGCGTAGAGGTCGATCAAAAAGCAGAAAAACAGACTTCTGTCTTTTCAGATTGGCTCTCAAAAAGGGTGGAAAAAACCACCTGGTCGGAACGCGCTGCTAAAAATTTAGCCCAGGCGGATATCAAAATGAAGCCAGCCGAATTGATCATGGCAACAGTAGGTGCCGTGATCATCGTCGCCTTTCTCGGCTACTTCCTCGGTTCCAAATCGCTTCCGCTGGCGCTCCTGGGTGGGGTCTTGGGATACTTTTTGCCCAACATGTATATCAAATCCCAGAAAAATCGCCGTCTCGTCAAATTCAACAATGAGTTGGGTGACATGCTCAGCTTGATGGTAAACGGCTTGAAAGCGGGGTTCTCCACACTGCAGGCAATGGAAGCTGTTGCCAAAGAAATGCCACCACCTATTTGTGATGAATTTCGCCGCGTGATTCAGGAAGTCACGCTCGGCGTCTCCACCGAACAGGCATTGGACAATTTGGTGCGCAGAGTGCCGAGTGAAGATCTGGACCTGGTGGTCACTGCCATGAAGGTTCAGCGGGAAGTTGGCGGTAACCTGGCTGAAATTCTGGATACGATCTCCCACACCATTCGTGAGCGTGTCCGGGTAAAAGGAGAAATCCGCACGTTAACCGCCCAAATGAGATATTCGGCACGTTTGCTGGCGTTGTTACCGATCGGTCTCACACTCGCCATTTATTTGATCAATCGGGAATACATTTCCGTCCTAATCGCGCAGGAATCCAACACACCTTTCCCTTGCGGTTATCTGGCAATCGTGCTGGCGCTCATTCTTGTCGTCCTAGGGTATTTTGTTATGGATCACATGGCTCAGATTGAGGTTTAGCAGGAGTTCGAAATGACAGGCTTATTCCTGGTTCTTGGTATTCTCATCGTACTTGCGATTGTCCTGGTCATCATTGGCATTCGGCATCCTTATTCCACGGGTGACCAACAGTTGCTTGATCGCCTCGATGAATTCAGTCTGACCGGCGAGCAAATCGATCTCGAAAAATTGGAAATGTCCCTTCCGTTCACGGAACGGGTAATTTACCCGTTGGCAAGGAAATTGGGCGATTTTACCTTACGCTTCACTCCTCAAAACTGGCTGACCAGTACCAACAGAAGGCTTGAACTGGCGGGTCGTTCTTCAAAAATGGACGCCACGGTTCAACTGACCCTTCAGCTGATCTGGGGTGCGGGGCTTGGTATTGTAACTTTTGTCCTGCTTAAATTATTAGCCAAAGATTTCTCAACGGGGAGAATTTTTCTTTTTTCACTTGTGGCGGTCTTGATTGGGTTGTTTCTGCCCTATTATCAACTTTCCACACAAATTACCAAACGGCAGAAAGAAATCCGCAAAGCCATGCCAGATGCGCTCGACCTTTTGACGATTTGCGTGGAAGCCGGTTTAAGCTTTGACGGTGCCATGGCGAAAGTAGTCGAAAAGTGGAATAACGAATTATCACTGGCATTCGCCCGGGTGATCCAGGAGATTCAGTTAGGCAAACTAAGGCGTGAAGCGTTACGCGATATGCAGGAAAATGTGGGCGTAAGCGAAATGACCAGTTTCGTCGCGGCAATCATTCAAAGTGAACAGCTGGGTGTCAGTCTGGCAAAAGTCCTCCGGGTGCAGGCGGATCAGATGCGCGTCAGAAGGCGGCAGCTGGCAGAAGAGGAAGCGCATAAGGCACCAATCAAGATGCTGGTACCAATGGCGTTCCTCATGTTCCCTTCCATCCTGATCATTCTATTAGCTCCCGCCGCTTTAAGAATCATGCAATCTGGAATGTTTGGCGGATAAAAGGAAATTCCTGTAAAATCATTTTATGAAAATTCGCTATGAAATCAGCCGTTTTCTGTGGAAAATGGCTGATTTTGTTTATCCCCCCAGCTGCCCTGCCTGCCATAAAATAAATACCCGCTTTTGCGCAGACTGTTTGGCTTCCGTGAAACTCATCCCATATTCTTTTTGCCTCTTTTGCGGTGAGCAAGTTTCCCCCGGTCAGCACGTCTGCGCGCAATGCAGTGCCTCACCAGCTTTCATCGATGACGTTGCGGCTTGGGGAGTTTACGAAGGAGCTTTACGGGAAGCCATTCACGCGCTGAAATATAAAAGTGACCTGGGCTTGGGTGACTTTTTCTCCCATTTCCTAATCCAGGTGCTGGAGGAAAAGCAATGGGAATTTGATCTGGTTATTCCCGTGCCGATTTCAAAAAAGCATCAAAGGGAAAGATCCTACAATCAATCGGCGTTACTAGCCAGACCTATAGCAGAGTATTTTGGCGTCGAATATTCTTCCCGCAGTCTGACTAGAATTCGCGATACTGGCAGCCAGATTAATCGCAACAAGGAAGAACGGGACATCGCGCTCGATGGTGCATTTTTAGGAAATACTGATAAACTTAAAGAAAAGAAAGTTCTGCTGGTTGATGACATCATCACGACTGGGGCGACGATTAACCATTGTGCTGAAGCTCTCATCAACAGTGGAGCGTTGGAGGTGAAAGCAATATCCCTTGCCAGGACGTTAAGGCATGGAAGTCCAGGCAGTTGATCATTCCCTTCCATGCATATTTATCCCATAAATCTTGGAGGTAGAGATGGACGAGAAAATTGTGATTAATGTAAAAAACATGGAGTTGACGGATCGAATCAAAGACTATGTTGAGAAGAAAGTTCCCCGTCTAGAACGACTCTTACCAGACCTTGAGAATGTAAAATTTGATCTTTCCTATGCAAAGAATGCTCGAAACAAAACAGACCGTGAAATCGCTCAATTGACATTGACCGGAAAGGGTTTTGTGCTGCGGACAGAGGAAAGGGATGACGATCTCCTTGCTGCTGTTGACAAAGCGGTGGATAAAATGCAGCGCCAGATTGAAAGGTTTAAAGGAAAACGTCTCCGCGGTCGGGGGGATGGAACTCCCGCCTCCGAGGTGCTTGAAATACCAAGTGAGTCGGTTTCCGAGGGCAAATCTGCCATTGTGCGGCGTAAATCTTTCACCCTGGTGCCAATGGATGAAAATGAAGCGGTTGAGCAAATGGCGCTTCTCGACCATGAAAACTTTTTCATTTTCTATAACGTCAACACCGGTTCGATCAATGTCCTGTATAAGCGCCGTGATGGAGATCTGGGCTTGATCGATCCCAAGATCGGATAGACGATAAAAACCATGAACAGAATGAGCCCTTCGGGGCTCATTTTTTATGACCTCTGTTCTAACCCAGGTCACATGACAGTACGCTGCTCGGCGCATAAGATAATTCTGAATACGTATGGGTCACTATGACTACAGAATGGATATTTACAGCATACCTTTAAATCTTCTCGACACTTTCAAGATACCAGAGAATTCTTCTTGGAAGGAAAGGGGTTGGTAATGAACCTTGTAACGGGCGCCACCGGGCATATTGGAAATGTATTGGTTAAGGAACTTGTAAAACGAGGAGAAGCGGTTCGGGTTTTCCTCCTACCGGGCGAAGATCTCGAACCTATCAAAGGACTTGATATCGAAATCTTTTACGGCAATGTTCTTGATGTACCCTCTCTCGAAAATGCCTTTAACGGGGTAACAAATGTCTTTCATCTGGCAGGAATCATTTCTATAGCTCCAGGTAAGGAGAACCTGATCCATCAGGTAAACGTGGAGGGGACACAAAATATCATGAATGTCGCTTTGCGCTTTGGCGTGAAGCGCTTTGTGTATACAAGTTCAATTCATGCCTTCAAGAGGATTCCTCATGGCAATGCAATTGATGAAAACACACCCATTGACCCTGCCAGTGCAATTGCCGCCTATGATCGATCCAAGGCAGAAGCCACGCTGGCTGTCCTGGAAATGGTCAAAAAAGGGTTGCCGGCAGTGATTGTCTGCCCGACAGGAGTCATCGGTCCTTGTGATTATAAAAAATCTGAAATGGGTTCTGTAATGTGCGGTTGGATGAGCAAGCGGGTGAATTATATGATCGATGGCAGTTATGATTTTGTGGATGTCCGGGATGTAGTGGATGGGGTTATTATGGCGCGCGATAAGGGCGAAGTGGGACAACTCTACATTCTTTCCGGTCATCTTATCAGTGTGGTTCGTCTCTGGTCGATGGTCAAAGAATTCGTTTCACCCCGCGCCGTTCACATCAACATTCCTGTGCGGCTGGCAAAATTGGCAGCTGTTTTTGCGGAGCAATTTTATAATCTGACGCATTCTATTCCTAAGTTCACCCGCTATAGTGTGGAAACCTTACAGAGCAATGCGGTCATCAACAACAGCAAGGCACAACAAGCGCTCGGATACCGTGTTCGCCCCATAAAGGAAACTTTGCTCGATACTATCGACTGGTGGAAACATACACCTGCATTTTCACGAGGAAAATGAGATTCTCGTTTGCAACCGGTTTTTACAAGAGATTACCCTTAATTCTCAAGGTTTTTTCCCATTGAAATTAGATTTCAGCCTGATAAAAGTCCCAGAGAGAATTGATGGGAGGCATTTTGCTGCCACACATCTGCTAGTTTGCACTGTTAGTTTGCTCTTGCCAGACCTTTCTTGCTGGACTATAATTTCACGGCTATTTTTGGCAAAGAAAGGTGTCACAAATGATTGATGTCAATGATTTACGCAAGGGTGTAATTTTCGAGATGGACAACAACCTGTACCGGGTTTTGGAATATTCGTTCAACAAACCTGGTCGCGGTAATGCTACGATCCGGATTAAAGCCAGAGATCTACGTAAAGGAACAACTCTTGAAAAAACTTTCACCTCGGGTGAAAGAATTAAGGACGCCCGTCTGGATTTTCATAACGTGCAGTACCTGTATAGCGACGGCGAGATTTTCCATTTCATGGACTTAGAGACTTTCGACCAACCGGCAATTTCAGCTTCAGTGATTGGCGATTACGCTGGGTTTTTGAAACCAGAAATGGAAGTAAAGCTGACCTTTTATGAAAACGAACCCATTGATATTGAACTGCCCACAACAGTCGACCTTAAGGTTACCTACGCAGAACCAGCGGTCAAAGGGGATACCGCCACTGGCGTGACAAAAAAGGTAACAACGGAAACTGGGTATGAAGTGTCGGTGCCTTATTTTATTCAGACTGGTGATGTTATCCGTGTGGATACACGCACCGGCGAATATGTAACCCGGGTTTAGTTACAACATTCAAATTCAATGAGAACACCAGCCGGTATTGAGTGTCCTTTTTTTTATGGTGACTACTATCGTGGAAAACAGGTGGAAGAATGCCGACTCATTGGCAAACAACCTCCGCCCCAGGATTGGAAGCCTGATCTTTGTTCCACCTGCCCTGTGCCATCCATTCAGTGGGCGAATGCCTGCGAAAATATGATACTTACTCCCGTAATTAAGAAACGCTTCGGTGTTTTTAAACGGTACGTTGAAATTCAAGCCTTCTGTCAAAAATCGAACAGCAGCGTAAAAGAACCTCAAATTGGCTGTGGTATTTGTCATCCTTTCATTAGTCCACCAAAGAAAAAATAAGGGTTTGAAACAAAACAGGTACTAAATCGGCTTCCTTTCGGGGGAAAACCGCAAGAATTCATAGAAAAGTATTAATCTTTAATTAACACTCTGGTTTTTCTCTCCCCTTGTCGATTAAGCATTGGTATAATCTCAATTGTCATATTTGACTGGAGGAGAATTTGAAACCAAAAAATCAATCTTACATTGTCTACTTGATCCTGTTCTTATCGATCATTGTACTGGTCGTGTTTGGATTCAACCGCACAGGAGCCGAAGACAATGTCTTAACCATTAATCAAGTAGCCGATGAAATTAAAAAAGGAAATGTTGCTCGGATCATTGAGGAAGAGAATAAATTAACTGTTGTTCTAAATTCTGGAACTCAAAAAACATCCACAAAAGAGGCAGAAACCACACTAATTGAACAGCTTGTCACCCTTGGGGTAACTTCGGAAGATCTGAATCCAAGTAACGGCATAAAGATCGAAATCAAAGCCCCCGGCGCGATGACGGCAATTTTCAATGCCCTTTTCTACATCCTTCCGTTTCTTCTTTTCGGTGGCGCTTTTTACTACATTATCCGCCAGGCACAGGGCAGTAATAATGCCGCGATGTCTTTTGGCAAGTCGAGAGCGCGCATGTTCACTGGAGATCACCCTACTGTCACTTTTGCAGATGTCGCCGGAATTGAAGAATCCAAAGAAGAGCTTAAAGAAGTTGTAGAATTTCTTCGTGAACCACAGAAATTCGTAGCTCTGGGCGCACGCATTCCTAAAGGCGTTCTTTTAGTAGGTCCTCCGGGAACAGGGAAGACTTTGCTCGCCAAAGCGGTCTCAGGTGAAGCTGGTGTACCTTTCTTCTCGATTTCGGGTTCCGAATTCGTTGAAATGTTCGTTGGCGTTGGCGCCAGCCGTGTCCGCGATCTGTTTGATCAGGCAAAGAAGAATTCACCATGCATCGTGTTCGTAGACGAAATCGATGCTGTTGGTCGCCAGCGCGGTGCCGGCTTGGGTGGATCACACGATGAGCGTGAGCAAACCCTCAACCAGATGTTGGTAGAAATGGACGGCTTTGATACTGATACTAATATCATCATCATGGCTGCCACCAACCGTCCGGATATTCTCGACCCGGCGTTACTCCGCCCGGGGCGCTTTGATCGCCGGGTGGTGTTGGATCGTCCCGATGTCCGTGGTCGTGAAGCCATCCTAAAAGTTCACATTCGTGGCAAGCCAGTAGATCCCGAAGTCGATCTTACCATTCTCGCCAAAGCAACCCCGGGGTTCGTGGGGGCAGATATTGAGAATCTTGTAAACGAAGCAGCGATTCTGGCTGCCCGACGAAATAAGAAGAGCATTGGTCAAAGCGAGTTCGAGGAAGCAATCGAACGTGTCATTGCAGGTCCTGAAAGGAAGAGCCGCTTGATCAGCTCGGAGGAAAAGAGGATAGTTGCCTATCATGAAGCCGGGCATGCCGTGGTGATGAATGCCATGCCCGAAGCCGATCCGGTGCAAAAAGTCTCAATCATTGCCCGTGGCATGGCAGCCGGATACACCATTGCACTGCCTGTAGATGACCGGACACTGATGCCCCGCAAGAAATTGATTGCCGAAATGGTTGGCTTGTTGGGTGGTCGAGCTGCAGAGGAGATTGTCTTTGATGACATCACCTCCGGAGCGTCCAATGATATTGAACGTGTAACCCAACTTGCCCGTAATATGGTGACGCGGCTTGGCATGAGCACGGAATTGGGTCCGATGGTGTATGGACAAAAAGAAGAATTGATTTTCCTCGGCAGAGAGATATCCGAACAACGTGATTACTCTGAATCTGTCGCGGAGAAAATTGATCAGGAAGTTCGCGAACTGGTCAATGACGCCTATCTTCAGGCTAAAAGTTTATTGACGAAATATCGAAAAGAGCTGGATGCCATTGCGGAGAAATTATTGGAAGCGGAAACGCTTTCGCGTGAAGAGTTTGAAAAAATCTTCCCGCCTCCGGTTCCTCATCATTCAGGAACACCTGCAATCAACCAGATTTAGACAAGAGAGGGAGCATTTGCTCCCTCTTTTATCTCTCCACTAATAACCTTCTCAATACTTTACCAACCGAACTTCTGGGCAATGCAGGGACAATCTCCAGCTCTGTCGGGATTTTATAACCAGCAAGTTTCCCAACACAAAAGCGCTTTATTTCCTCAAGTGTGATCTCGGATTCCGGTCGTTTCACCAACCAGACTTTTACCGTTTCTCCGCTCTTCTGATTCGAAATTCCTGCCACAGCACATTCGACAATCGATGGATGCTGCCCGATTACCTCTTCCACCTCATCCGGCCAGACCTGCATGCCATGCACCTTAATCAAGTCCTTGATTCTTCCTGAGAGATAAAAATAACCCTCCTGATCCATGCGGGCAATATCTCCCGTGTGCAGCCAACCGTCCTTTATTGTTCTCGCAGTCTCTTCCGGATTATTAAAATAACCGGGCATAATCTGTGGTCCTTTGATCAACAGCTCGCCCTCCTCACCTACCGCGACCTCCCTCCTTTCATCCTCGGGATCCACAATGCGGCAGTCCACATCCGGCAGAGGCAATCCGATGGAATCGTTACGGTTCTCTCCCAAGATCGGATTGCAATGTGTGGCAGTCGGTGCTTCAGATAAACCATAGCCTTCCACCAATCGCCCACCGGTAAGTCTCTCAAATTCTAACCGGTCTTCCCTGGCTAGGGGTGCGCTTCCTGAAATGCAAGCTTTAATGGATCTTAGATCCACTGATTGACTCTTCAAGGCAGGATATTGATTGATGCGATGGAAGATGGTTGGTACCGCCGGGAAGTAACTGACTGGAAAGTGTTTTAGAGCGTCGATGATTTCATCAATATCCCCTGGATTTCTCACAAAAATCATCGTCGCTCCTATGGCTACGCCCAGCACCAGACCAAGAACCTGACCATAGACATGGTAAAGGGGAATGGCGACTAAAAAAGTCTCTTTTCCTTCATCCAAATTTACCAGCCAGTGACGGAATTGGGTGGCATTGGCGATGAGATTTCGATGCGTAGCCAGCACTGCTTTGGGAAAACCGGTCGTCCCACCACTGAATTGAAGGACGGCGGATTGATCCGGCGTAATCACCGGGAGTATCCTCTCCCTGGATGCCTTCATGAATCTATTTTCCGTGGAGGTTAAACTCACAATGTTAAGAGCGAAATGGTTAACCTCCGAACCTACGATTATTTGGATAGCGGATGCTGCTGCTTCTGAAACAAACCTGCTGGCATTTTCGGCATTGGCGATAAGGAAACGACAATTTGTCATCATTATTTGATGGTGCAGTTCAACAAATGGAAATTGAGGATTCATCGCTGCTACAATAGCGCCTGCTTTGATGATTCCGAAATATGCGATCACGAATTCGATCGAATTATCAAGACAAACCCCCACCACGTCTCCCACATCTATCCCTGATTGAACCAGGATAGCGGCAAATGCTGCAACGTCTTCTTCCAATTCCTGATAGGAGAGGCTGCGATTCCCCCAGTGAATGGCTGTCCTGTCCGGAATCTTCGCGGCTTGTTGTGAAAGGAGATCTTGCAGGCAAATATTTGGGTATTCCAAGGTCGGAGGTACCCCCGGATCATACTGTTTTAACCATGGTCTTTGGTTAACCATTCGAACCTCCCAAAATGCCTGCTGCGAGCAGATCTGTCAAAATTTTTTCCGCTGGAAAGGGCTCTGCTTCGTACCAATGAATTTCAGGATCCGAATCCTTGAACCAATTTGCCTGACGGCGGATGAGTTGCCGGGTGTTTTTCTTCATCAATCCTTTGGCTTGCTCAAGGCTTATTTCTCCTCTCAGATGTTGGGCAATTTCTCGATACCCTATCGCGGAATATGACGGTAAAGAACTTGAATATCCTTGATCGAGCAGTCGCTGAACTTCTTCAGTCAATCCGCGCGAGATCATATCTTCGATGCGCGCATCCACCCGTTGATAAAGGTCCTCACGCGGCATTTTCAAGCCAATGACGTAATAATTAAATAAGGGTCCACTTTTTCTTCGTAAAACAGAAAAACGCTCTCCGGTCATAAAAATCACTTCAAGCGCACGTATCGTCCGTCTAAGGTTGGAGGGGTCTATTTCCCCTGCCGCCTGTGGATCGATCATTGCAAGTCTGGCATGCAGGGCTTCCTTTCCAATTTCTGTTCCCCATTCGAGTAGGGCACTGCGGAGAGCCTCATTGGGCGCCAGGGCAGGAATCTGCCATCCTTCCATCAGAGCGCGATAATACTGTCCCGTTCCACCCGTGATGATTGCCAACCTGTTACGCGCCTGAATATCTGAAATGATTTTTACTGTCTCATCAAGATAACGGGCAAGAGACCAGGAATCGTCCGGGTTGGCGATATCGATCAAATGATGCGCAACTTCCAATCTTTCTTCCAGGGTTGGCTTGGCAGTCCCAATATCCATCCCCCGATACAGGTTCCTTGAATCGGCGGATATAATCTCCCCATCTATTTTCTTAGCCAGTTCAATTGCCAATTGTGATTTTCCCACACCGGTTGGACCAACCAGAAGGAGGACCCAACGCGGGTCATGATTATTCTGCAGTGACATTTCGAAACCAATCAATTTGCGGTGCTGCCCCCGAGGGGTTGCCAACGACCGTGATGACATCCAGTTGCCAGTTTTCATCGGAAACTGAATGTTCTTGAAAGTACCAACCAATTGCCGCCTCAAGGTGTTCAATTTTTATCTCATCCACCGCTTCTTCCGGTACCCCGTATAAAAGGTTAAAACGGGTTTTCACTTCCACAAAAACCAATGTATCCTTATCTTTCATAATCAGGTCAATTTCCCCATCAGCAGTCCGGTAATTCTGTTCAATGAGGAGATAACCACGATCTACGAGATAATCCCGCGCAATACTCTCACCCCATCTGCCGAGTTCCATGCGGCTAGGTTTCTTTTTTCCATCAGTCATCGGCTCTTCCTCTTCCCTCAAATTCTACCCTATTAACTCTAAGCGATTTGAACCGGAGCCACCTTCCATCATCCGCATTTAAAACCTGATAAAATCAATTTGATTGGAGCAAATTTGACCACAGCAGAAATTATCACGATTGGCACAGAATTGCTGTTAGGTGAGATACAGGACACCAACAAAACTTACCTGGCGCGGCAGCTGCGTCCGTTGGGGGTTGACCTCTTCCGTACAACCACTGTTGGGGATAATCCCCTTCGCATTGCGGATGCAATTCAAGAATCCTTTGCCCGGGCGGATATCGTGATTACGACAGGTGGGTTGGGACCAACGATCGATGATCCGACGAGAAACGCTGTCGCCATTGCTTTCAAAGCTGAAATGGTGTTTCACGCTGATCTTTGGGAATCGATCACCAATCGTTTTCTTGTTCGGGGCATCACCCCGACGGAAAATAACCGGAAGCAAGCTTACCTTCCCGCCTGCGCCATCGGAATTGAAAATCCAGTAGGTACGGCTCCCGCTTTTTATATTCTGGATGATAATAAGATGATAATTTGCCTTCCCGGAGTACCGGCGGAGATGGAGACCATTTTTGAGCGTTCGGTCGTCAGGTTGATTCAAGAAACATTTTCCATTCAACAAGTTTTACTCACCCGGGTGTTACACGTGGTTGGTCTGGGTGAATCGCTCATTGATGAACGAATCGCTGATTTGGAAACCTTGACCAATCCCACCGTGGGTCTGGCAGCCCATCCGGGTATCGTTGACGTTCGCATCACTGCCAAGGCTGCCACCCGGGAGGAGGCTTTACACCTGATACACCAGGTGGAATCCGAATTAGAGTACCGCCTCCCGGAGGATATTGTAGGCGCGGATGAAAATACACTTCAACACCAGTTGCTCACTCTTATAAAATCAACCGGGCATAAAATCAACGTTTACCTTTATGGAGAATCTTCTTCACGATTTCTTCGCCATGATCCCAACCTCGGAAAATGGTTAAGTTGCACCAATGCTGAGCGGCCTTTTTCAATCCAGACTGGGGTTGACACTCCAAACAAGCAAGATTATTTTTCTTTAAATATTTCTCAATCCAATGACGCTGCCTCTATTGAGATGTTTCATGTTCACCAGCAGCAAATTACGCAAAAAACCAGGTTCTATAACGGTCCACCTTCACAAATGGAACAGTGGTTAGAAAATATCAGCCTGGATTTTATCTGGCGCCAATTAAAAAATACATCGTCCTGGAGCAATAAATGAAAAATGTAGATTTACTTTTATACAATGCTGAAATTCTTACAATGGATCAGGACTTTCATATTTATCGTCCAGGAGCAATTGCGATCACTGGTACGATCATCGAGGCTGTAGGGGACGAAGCTGATATCCGTTCACAATATCAGTCGCCGAAAGCTGTGGATTGTCAGGGAAAAATCATCATGCCTGGTTTCGTCAATGCCCATACGCATGTCCCTATGGCGCTCTTGCGAGGATTGGCAGATGATTTGAGGTTGGATGTATGGTTGATGGGATACATGATGCCCGTGGAAAGGGAATTTGTTTCTCCGGATTTTGTTCAACTTGGGACAAAACTCGCTTGCGCAGAAATGATCCATTCTGGCATCACCAGTTTTGCAGACATGTATTATTTTGAAGAAGATGTCGCCAAAGCCACAGCTGAGATTGGCATGCGTGCTGTTTGCTCTCAATCCGTTCTCAAATTCCCCACCCCGGATTCACAATTTTATGAAGAAGCGCTGGAGATGGCACGTGACTTTATTTTGCGCTGGAAAGACCATGATCTGATTGTCCCTTCTGTGGCACCGCACGCTCCTTACACTTGCACTCCTGAAATCCTGCGTGCCTCAGCTGCTTTGGCAGCTGAATTTGATGTTCCTCTTCACACTCACCTGGCTGAAACCGCGGTTGAAGTGGAAAATATGCGCCGTGAAAATCGCATGCCCGTCATTCCTTACGTAAAAAAGCAAAACCTTTTCGATGCCAAAGTGATTGCTGCGCATTGCGTTCATGTTGATGATGGGGAAATTCACACCTTACTCCACTCCGGTGCCGGAGTTGCCCATAATCCTTCATCCAATTTGAAACTGGCTTCTGGTGTGGCTCTAATCAAACGAATGCTCGAAGTGGGTCTGAACGTCGGCATTGGCACAGATGGTCCGGCATCGAATAATGACCTGGATATGTTCGAAGAGATGCGTCTCACCTCTTTCTTACAAAAAGGATTTTCAGGAGACCCGACTGCATTACCAGCCAAAACGACCTTATTAATGGCTACCCGTCTGGGGGCACAGGCGCTGCATATTGGGCATCTTACGGGTTCGCTGGAACACGGCAAACGTGCCGATCTCATAACGATTGACCTGGCTCCATTGCATAACAGTCCAAGGTTCAAACATGATGTCAACGGTACCTATGCGCAAATTCTCTACGCGGCTAAATCCACTGATGTCAAAGATGTCATGGTCAATGGTAAGTGGCTCATGCAGGACCAAAAACTGATTGGGGTTGATGAAGAGGAGCTATTGACCCACAGCCGGGAGTATGCAAAAAAGATCGATATGTTCCTGATCAAGCGTGAATCCTCTGTTCTGTCAAAATTAGTGGCAATTGGTGGAACCTCGGAAGAGGAGAGTTTTGAAATCCAACTGAAGGTTCGAATCGACGATCCAAAACCGCTGATCACAAAATTACTCAATTCAGAAATCGAGATTGTGCGCAAACGCCACTATCGCGAATATGATATTTATTTCTTCTTCACTGACCTTGAACAGGGCATTCTTCGCTACCGTGAAGATGAGTTCCTGGATGAACAGGGAAAGATCGAGCAAGTACGCTCACGATTAACTCTGATTGGTCCAACAAGCGAAGACAAATTCGAGCAGGAAGTGCTTCTTTCCCGCAGCCGTTACCTTGCCCCGGCTACTCAAAGCCCGCGCTTCTACCGCGAATATTTTAAACCCCATCTTGAAAAAGAAATTGAAAAGGATCGCGTCCGTTATCTGGTTCGTTACAAAGATGTCGAATTCTTTATCAATTTCGATGAAATCTCCAAACCCAGACTGGGGCATTTTGTCGAAGTGAAGAGCCGTACCTGGAGTCGGCAGGATGCAGAAATGAAGTCCCGCCTGATTACCGAATTGATCACCTTCCTTGGCGCAGATCTGTCTGAAGCGACCTCGGATGATTATATTGAAATGGTCAGGTAAAAGGAATCGATGGTACCTCCTCAAACAGAAATCAGTGACCTACATGTCCTGTTCATAGCAGCTGAAGCCGACCCACTTGTGAAAGCAGGCGGACTGGGTGATGTTGCAGGGTCGCTACCGGTAGCCATTCATAATTTGAATCTTCAGGCGGATCAGCAAATTGATATTCGCCTGGCAATACCTTTTTACAACCCCATCAAAACCAAACCTTTCACCTTTACCAAAGTGGCAGAATTTGACCTGGAAAGCACGGAAGGTCTAAAAGAAGTCCTTGTGTTTTCGACCAAGGTTTCTGACATTACCGTCTATCTGATCGCTGGTGAACCAATTTCCCGTTCAGACGAAACCTATGGATCGGATTTCCAGTCAGATGCGGAGAAATTTGTTTTCTTTTCCCTCGCCTGCCTCAAGTTGCCCTCAGTTTTAAAATGGCGTTGCGACATTCTGCACACTAATGACTGGCATACCGCTACCGCGGTTCATCACTTGAAATCAGTTAAGGCGAATGATCCCTACCTGGCTGAAACGAAAACAGTTCTTACCGTCCACAACCTGCCATTTATGGGTACTGGTGCTGAAGCAGCTTTGGCGAAATACCGTGTGAAACCCTCCAGTAATAAAAATCTGCCCGCGTGGGCACGGGAGATTCCCTTACCTATGGGATTGGCTGCGGCTGATCAGATTGTCGCTGTTTCTCCTACTTATGCCAAAGAGATCATGACCCCTGAATTTGGCTGCGATCTTGAAGGTTTTCTGCAAACACGCCGGGCAAAACTTACAGGAATTCTAAATGGCATTGATGTTCATTCATGGGATCCAGCGGTTGATCCAGCCTTGACCGCCAATTTTACATCTGATGAATTGAACAAACGGCGGGCAAATAAAACTACTCTATTACGTGAATTTAATTTTGAAGGCGGCGAAGAAATACCTTTACTTGTCTTGATCAGCCGGATGGACAAACAGAAGGGAGTCGACATCCTGCTGGATGGACTTCGTTCGATCAAAGATCTCTCATGGCGGGCAATCCTTTTGGGAACAGGTGATAAAAGGCTTGAGCAGGCTTGCCAGGAACTGGAAAACGATCTTCCCCATAAAGTGAGGGCAACTATTCTCTTTGATAGTAACCTTTCGAGGAGGTTATATGCTGGTGGTGACATGGTGATGATGCCCTCCCGGTATGAACCTTGCGGGTTGACCCAAATGTTCGCCATGCGGTACGGATGCCTTCCGGTTGCGAGGGCTACCGGTGGTCTTGTGGATACGATCATTGATCCCAAGACGAACCCGGAAGGAGCAACAGGCTTCCTCTTCCCACGAGTAGATCCGGATTCCTTTGTTTCAGCCCTCAAGCGTGCCTTTCAGGTCTATTCTCAGCCAGAAGACTGGCAGCGAATGCAATTTAATGCCATGCAGCAGGATTTCTCCTGGCAGCGTTCAGCACAGGAATACGTACACATCTACCGAGAGATAAAAAAGTTGTCTTCATAGTGAGGGAAAAATGACTTTACCCAGAAAATCCGGTATTTTATTGCATCCTACCTGCCTGCCAGGTCCTGATGGTATTGGAGACTTGGGTCCAGAATGTTTTCGCTGGATCGATTTTCTGCATGAGAGTGGCTGCTCGCTCTGGCAGATCCTGCCCCTTGGTCCCACAGGCTATGGTGACTCCCCCTACCAATGCTTTAGCGCCTTTGCCGGTAACCCGTACCTGATTTCTCCAACCCTCCTTTTTGACCAATACTTGCTCACCCGGGATGATTTTCTCGATCGTCCGGATTTTCCAACCGATCGAGTTGATTTTGGGGCAGCAATTGAATGGAAAATTACCATCCTCGATCGTGCATTTGCCCGTTTCCTCAAATCCAGGTCAAAAAAACTGCTCAGTGATTACGAAGCCTTTTGCGAAAGGAATCGAGCCTGGTTGGATGATTTTTCATTATTTATGGCAATAAAAGAAGTCCAAGGCGGTGGCGCATGGAATAGTTGGCCAGTTGAATTGCGTACTCGTGAACCGCAGGCACTCGCGACCTTTTCAGCTGAGAATACGCGACTCCTTCAAAAACACAAATTCAGGCAGTTCCTTTTTTTCCGGCAATGGCAGACAGTGAAAGAATATGCGAACGGGAAAGGGATCTTGATTATCGGGGATATTCCGATTTTTATCGCCTATGACAGCGCGGACGCCTGGTCACACCCGGAATTGTTTTTCCTGGGTAAGGATGGAAAGCCCTCTGTGGTGGCAGGGGTTCCACCCGATTATTTTTCACCAACCGGTCAATTATGGGGAAACCCGCTTTACAGATGGAATGAGCATAAAAAAACCGGTTACCGATGGTGGATTGACCGCTTCCATTCTGTGCTCAACATGGTGGATATTGTTCGGCTGGATCATTTCAGAGGATTCGCGGGTTACTGGGAAATTCCTGCTAATAAACCCACGGCTGAAATCGGTCGCTGGGTAAAAGGTCCGGGGAAGAACTTTTTGGCAGCGATTGAAAAAGCGTTTAATGGTTTACCCATTATTGCCGAGGATTTGGGATTCATCACCCCCGATGTAATGGAACTACGTGACTCATTCAATCTACCCGGAATGAAAATCCTGCAATTCGCTTTTTCAAGTACACCGGAAGATCCATTTTTGCCTCACAATTACCCGGTTAACTGCGTCGCCTATACTGGAACCCACGATAACGATACGGTAATCGGATGGTACAACACGGCACCGGAAGCTGAAAGGGACTTTTGCCGCCGATATCTTGCCCGATCTGGAGATTCCATTGCCTGGGACTTGATCCGGGAGGTTTGGAAATCTACAGCGGCATTCTCGCTCAGTACTTTGCAGGATTTTCTCAACTTGGGAACGGAAGCCAGAATGAATTATCCCGGTCGTCCTTCGGGCAACTGGAGCTGGCGATACCAGTCAGCCGATCTTCACGAGGATCTGGTTGCAAGGATCAAAGAACTAAATTATCTATATCTTCGGTAACCCTTGGGTGGTGCTAAGAATCAGAGGATCTTTTGTTTACGACCAATTGAGTGGCGATTGTAATTCCCGTCAGTATGAGTAACCCTCCCATCAGTTCAAGCAAGGCTGGTTTTTCTTTTAGTAATACCGCTGCCAGGAGGATTGTTCCCACCGGCTCGCCCAGCAAAGCAATGGAGACATAAGAAGCTGACAAATACTTAAGCGCCCAATTGAACAGGGTATGCCCAACCAATTGTGGAACCAGTGCCAGCGCAACAATCCAGAGGTAACTTTGAGTCTCGTAGCCTGATACTTTGGTTCCAGTGAGAAGGATTAACAATAGGATCACCAAAGAACCAATCCCGTACACAATCGTGGTGTAAACAGAAAGAGGAAGAAAATCTCTTACGCTTCTTCCAGCCATCAGGTACCCGGCTGAAAGAAAGGCGCCAGCCAGCGCCAGCAGGTCTCCCCAAAAACTCTTTCCACTCCACATTCCCTCAAACCCTGAACATGTGATTCCAACTGAAGAAAAGCTGCAATTGCTGCTTAACCCAACCACTACGCTTCCGCTAAAAGCCACCATCAAGCCAATTAATACTTTGGATTTCAATTTTTCATGGAGAAAGACCGGAGAAAAAAGGGCTACCCAAAGCGGGGCTGTGGTGACCAGAACTACCGAGCTCGCCACGGAAGTATATTCCAGTGATGTAATCCAGGTGATGAAATGCAAACCAAGAAACAACCCTGAAAGGCACAGGAGAAACCAGGTTTTACGTGAAATGGTGACTGGCTCTTTTTTCGTCTGCTGAATGGCAAAAGGTAACAAAAGCAAGCTCGCCAGTGTTAACCTCCCGGCAGCAATAACAAGCGAGGGTATTTCTTTTTGTGCGAAACGAATAAAGATGGAAGCCGTGGAAACAGCCAGGATTCCCACAAATAATCCAGCCAGATATTTTTCTGAAGAAGTTGATGGCGATGAATGAGACATAAAATCAGAACCGTTTAAAATTTAGAATATGGTGAGAATGTAGTGAGAGTTGACAAATCATATGCTATTGGCTAGAATTTTAATGGATATTTGGGATTATTCCAATTCAATCTATCAAATTAACCCGGAGGGAAAAATGGCTTTTGAATTGCCTGGTTTACCTTATGCTTATGATGCTTTGGAACCCTTCATTGATGCGATGACTGTTGAAATCCATTATTCGAAGCATCATGCCACATACTTAAAGAATTTAAACGCCGCACTGGAAAAACATCCTCAATTCTTTGAGTGGTCTTTGGAGAAAATCCTTTCCAACCTGGATCAAATTCCAGAAGATGCCCGCACAGTTGTGCGCAATAATGGCGGAGGTGTCTATAATCATAACATCTACTGGTTCAGCCTGAACGCTCCTTCGGGTGTTGGTCCTTCTGGCGCGATTTCCGCGGCTATTGATAAAACCTTTGGCGATTTTGCTACCTTCAAAGCTGAATTTGAAAAAGCAGGTCTGGGCAGGTTTGGCAGTGGTTATGCCTGGTTGAGCGCAAAGAAAGACGGTCAGTTGGTCCTCCATTCAACCGCCAATCAGGATACCCCATTGCAGGAGAATCTTACACCTCTGCTTGTTGCGGACGTCTGGGAACATGCATACTATCTGAAATATCAAAATCGCCGCGCTGAATATCTTGCCAATTTTTGGAATATTGTAAATTGGAAAGAGGTCGAAAACCGCTATCTTGCGATAAAATAAAGAAAACATTAATCCTACATACGGAGGTAATCAATGGCACGAGTAATCACCAGTTTATGTTTACGTGAAGGCGGATGCGCTACAGTTTGTCCGGTGGAGTGCATTGTTCCTGGGAAACCAGAAGACAAGTATCCCTGGTACTATATCGATGCAGACACCTGCATTGATTGCGGTGCCTGTGAAGCAGAATGCCCGTTCGGCGCAATTTTCCCGGATGTTGAGGTCCCCTCTGCTTATAAAGCCAAGGGTGGTGAACGTGTATCCATGCCAGTGGGAACCCCTGGATTTACTGAAGTTTATGATGGGAAGAACCGCGATGGCGAAGCGGTCCATTTGACCGCCACCAAGACTCTCGCCGCAGGTGAAGTTGTGGATCTCACCCCTGCGATTGAAGCAAATAACGCTTTCTTCAAAACCGGTCCCGGCTATAAAGCACGTTAATCAAAAAAGCACAAGCAAAAAGAGGAAGCGCTTTGAATAAGGCTTCCTCTTTTTTGTTAATCATCACATGACTTGGATAAATGTTCTTCGTATGTTTTTGAAAAATCATGGTACCCGGATTGGTCACAACGGGCGCGGAAATAATAAAAATCAGTTGCCTCCGGGTAAGCCACAGCCAGAATGGAAGGCAAGTCAGGGTTTGAAATCGGTCTGGGAGGTAATCCGGAATACAGGTAGGTATTGAAGGGAGAATCTACACTAAGGTTTCCGCTCTTCAAGGGAGTTTTCCACCAGTTTCCCCATTTTTCCGAGTAACCCAGCGCATACTGTACCGTTGGATCGGTTTCAAGGCGCATTCCTGCAGCGAGCCGGTTGTAAAAAACCGACGCCATCATTGGGCGTTCGTCATCCATAAATGTTTCCCGTTGAATGATCGAAGCCAGAATTATCCCTTCATAGAGGCTAAGTCCATGATTCTGGATGGCTTCAATGGTTTCGGTGGTTACTTTTTCGTCAAACCTCTCTAAGAATACAAGCACCAGTTCTTCCGGTTGGATCTCCCTTTTGATTTCATATTGACCGGGGAAGAGAAAACCTTCCAGTGATGGAAGATCATCATAGGGAGTTTTTCCTGTTAATAATTCTGGATGCCGGACAATGTGCAAAAATTCTTCGCCGCTTACTTCGATCCCTGAGGGGGGCAACGCAGCAGCAATCTCCTCCGCCCTCCATCCCGGATAAATATAAAAAGGTACGGTTTCAGAATAAGCGGATTGGATTCGGTCTATGATTTCAAGGCTGGTCATCGAAGGACTGATTTTGTACTTGCCTGCTTTAACCTGATTATCCAACCCTTTGTATACTAAATAAGCTCTAAAGGCTCCGGCATCACGAATCACCCCTTCCCTCTCTATCCGGGAGGCAATGCTCGAAATAGATTCACCGCTTGAAATCTCGAATAGTCTCTTGGTTGAAGTTGCGGCTGCAGGTTGAATCAAGTCTTCGTATCCCGTCAGCACTTGAAAACTAAAATTCCAGCGGGAAAACCCCCTTAGTGTATCTGCTGGTTCCCCAAACTTTTTAACCGCCAGGGTAGGGATAATCATCCATGCGGCTATGACCACGAGAAGGAAGCCGAATGCGAGAATAACTGGTACAGGGGGTTTTGAAGATCCTTTATGGCGTGTCAATGGTTTTCTCCTCGTCTTTCCCATAGAGATACGATTGCAAAATCACCGCAGCTGCATGTTCATCCAGGTGCCCTGAGCGCTCTTTTTTCCTGCTGCCTGACAATAGCATACCTGTTCTCGCCTGTTGAGTGCTTCCAGTTTCATCCCACAATTCCACCGGCACGCTCAATTTTTCTCGCAGACGCTCAGCCAGTTTGAGAGAATGCCTCATCTGAGCATTTTCTTCTCCCTCACTTCCGGGTGAGTAGCCTAAAATGACCAAAGTCACCTCATATTGTCGGCAGACCTGACTGATCTTTTCACAATCCTCATCCATGCTCGTATGCCGGATCACCGCAAGGGGAGAGGCAATTTTTCCCATCGGGTCACTGATTGCCAGACCAATGCGTTTGGAACCGGGATCGACCGCCAGTACTCTACCCTGCATTTTCACTTATTTCCACAATTGTGATGCGCTCGTTTAGAAATGGCAGCCATGACCACCAATGAACAAAAGATTTAATCTCTGCAGGATGTTCGTGAGGGAGGATTCCATTTAGAATTTCCACTGCTTTCTGGTTCCCTTTTCCGCGAATGGCATTTTTTAAATCCCGATCGATGTAATTCTTTACTGCCATCCCCGAAGCGCTTACTGTCCACGTCGCTTCTCCCGTTTTATTAACACGGATAGAAGAAAAGGGAGAAATCGCTATACTTTCCGCTGCCAGATGATAACCCTCAGGGATTGCTGAGCGTATCACTTGATCCACCAGGTCATTCAAATCCGCTTCTGAATAACTCAAAATTGAAAACCTGGCTGTAAGTGTCATTTTCAACGTATCAGATACCACACCGACCGGAACGGAGCGTCCTTCTTGAACGATTTTTTCAAAAAGAAGACTTTCGGGAATTGATTGCTCGCCAGCGGGGAGGAGCGCCACGCCTTCTTCTTTTGCCCTTTGGTTTAATTCGGTAAGAATCATTCCTCGCAGACGGAGGTAATCCAATTCAGTAGGCGCGGGCAGCCGCTGTGTTTGACCGCCTGTAAAAGAATCCTCATTTGTGACTACCAGCAAAGCTCCGTAAATGCCCTCGAGGATCGTCACCTCTCCGGAGGCAACATTCCCTTCTTCACCCGGTAATACCGCTTCTACATTGAGCTTTACAGTATTCTCTCCAGGTGGAACAATGAGATCCTCAACCGAGGAAAATTGGATTCCATCATCAATGCTGGTTGAAAAAAGCGTTCCCATAGGAAGAGAGATTGGATCAGGTGTGAGGTTGCGAATACTCACCAAGCCTCTGGCTTTGGTAAATCCAACCGCCACACTCCCCGTGCTTGCTATGGACTTTTCAGCAGTCAGGTCAAACGACATCCGTTTTGCCGGCAATAAACCGGTCAGGCTGACCTGCTTCACCTCTTCTGAGGCTCGGATGGGGATTTCAATCGTCTGTATTTTGGTTTCCGGGTAGATCATCACTGTCGCTGAGGGTAGGAGGAGAAAGAAAAGCGCTATCAGGATCAGGGTCAACAAAACGATCATTCTGACCTTGTAGGATCGGTTCTTTAATCTCTCTTTTGTTTTTGGGTGGATTGCTTCTCTTTTCTGAAGAAGATTTTCGATCCCTTTCGGTTTAAGTTGTTGCTCCTGCCAAGAGGGCGGTGCCTGCCAGATTGTTTTTTCTGCCTCTTCAATTGTGCCAAATCCAGGAATGGCTAAACTCCGTGCGAGCTCACGGGTTGTCTCATTCTGACTCACAATCGCCAATTCTGCCCCAACCTGCTTTACTGCCCGTTGCAGTTCGACCAGATCTAATCGGCGCGGATACTTCCGATCCTCCCGGGGGAAGACCAGCAGAATACGAGGCGACTTACAACCCTTGATTCTTTCCACCAACGAGGGAGTCGAATCATAAGTCTCAGCCTGGAGAATAGTTGTTTTCATGACGTAGTGAAATTATACATGACCATTCCATCGATTTGAAACTCGCTGTCATGTCAATTCGTCCTTACTAAGGCTATAATAAACCTTAAAGATAAGAGGCAAATCATGAAAAAAAGTTTCACCATTATCCTATTTTTAACTTTTTTACTGACATCCTGTAATTTTCCGTTGACTCAAGCCACTCCTGATATGAATCTTTTCGACACCAGAGTAGCCGCGACCCTTGCTGCAGCTGAAACCAAGACCTTACCGACTGTTCCTGTATTGCCTGTTGAGACCCAGCCAGAGATTACACCCTCCCCCTCGGTCACGTCAACCCTCACACCTACTGCCACCTCCACTCCACTCGCTGGAGACCCGGCGCAATCCTTGGGAGAACCCGGATTCCAGGATACCTTCACCAATGGCACTGCGTTTGGACTAAACGAACCTTATGAAGACGATGCTGTGACCATTCATGTTGAAAACGGGGCAATGGTCTTCGAGAGTAAAAAGATCAAAACCGGTTTACGCTGGCGGCTGACTTCCCGAAATCCTCAGAATCTTTACCTCGAAGGAACCTTTCGGACAGTCTCATGCTCCGGGACAGATCAATATGGCTTAGTTCTTCGCGCTCCATCCTATTCGGATGGGAATGGCTATTACTTTGGGGTAACCTGCAATGGTCAATATTATCTCATGCGCTGGATTGATGATAAACAGGACACAATCTTGAGCCTGACGCCGGATGCAAGAATCTTGTCAGGCAGTGGACAATCCAACCGACTGGGCTTTATGGCCGATGGCGATCATCTGCGGTTATACATTAACGGGGTACTCCTGAGCGAAATTACCGATCAGGGAATTGTGGACAAGGGTTATATCGGCGCTTTTGTTTCGGCTTATGAGGATGCCGATTTTAAAGTAAACCTGGAAGACATCAAACTCTGGACATTGCCTTGAAGAGGAAGGAACCTCATCGATGACATTCTTCAATCCCCGCCAGGAAGAAATCGCTCAAATTGCCCGCCAGAAAATCGCACAAAAACCTATTTACCTGGATACGGAGACCACAGGTTTGACCCGCTCGGATGAAATTGTTGAAATATCCGTGATTGATTATGACGGATCTGTTCTATTCTCGCAGCTGATCAAACCCAGCCAACCAATCCCCAAAGAAGCAGAGCGGATTCATGGTATCACCAATGCCATGGTTGCCAACGCACAATCCTGGCCGCTCGTTTGGACGCAGTTAAGACCCATAGTGTACGGGCGGTTGATTGGCGTGTATAACCAGGAATTTGATTCCCGTATGATGGTGCAATCCCATCAACGCTACCGCCTGCCCTGGCGCGAAAAACTTGAGTTTGTCGATGTCTTAAAATTGTTTTCAGAATTTCGTGGTGAATACGATCCAATCCACAGTTCTTACCGCTTGTTCAAACTCGCAGAAGCAGGGCAATTCTTCAACATTTCCTTACCCAATGCCCACCGTTCCACGGCGGATGCCCTGCTCACCCGGGCAGTCCTTCACTCCATTGCAGGTCTACCACATTGAGTAGACTGCCGTTGTCTCAACTGGATTTTGATTGCCTTACCGGGGATCAGCAAGCCAGTATTAATGCCCCTGTTTCCGGTAGTCTGTTGCTCTCCGGACCGGCTGGCTCAGGCAAAACCACTGTGGGTGCTTTTCGCCTGCAGCATCTGGTTTCCTCAGGCATACCCGGTGACTCTATCCTGATTCTTGTTCCTCAGCGCAGCCTGGCTGAACCCTACACCCGGATCATTAACGCGCCAGATTTTCCACCCGGTAGCCCTCCGCTTATCCTGACTTTTAATGGTCTCGCACAACGAATGATCTCTCTTTTTTGGCCGTTGGTTTCTTCCAGTTCGGGGTTTAAGCACCCAAACCATCCTTTTCAATTTCTGACCATCGAAACGGCTCAATATTACATGGCTACACTGACTGAGCCGCTCCTCCAGCAGGGGTTTTTTGAAAGTCTGACAATCGACCCTAACCGGTTATACAGCCAGATCCTCGATAATTTGAATAAATCCGCCATGATTGGTTTTCCTCCTGACGAGATCGCTGAGCGGCTTTCAAATGCCTGGTCAGGGAAAGCTACCCAAACACAAATATACAACCAGGCCCAGGAATGCGCCTTCAGGTTCCGAACTTACTGCCTTGAACACAACCTGCTCGATTTTTCGCTCCAGTTGGAGATTTTTACTCACCAATTATGGCCTTCTCTGCTTTGCCGTTCATACCTCAAGCAAACTTTTCGGCATTTAATTTACGATAATATCGAAGAAGATTACCCGGTGGTGCATGATTGTATTGCGGAATGGATCTCGGATCTACAATCAGTGCTGCTCATTCAGGATTCTCAGGGAGGGTTTCGCACATTTCTGGGAGCCGATCCTGAAAGTGCTTCAAAATTAGGGACTCTATGTGACACCAACCATCATCTCAGTGGTTCTTTCATCAAATCGCCGGCAATTGATAACCTGGAACCAGCTCTGACTTCTTCCATCAGAACACACAAAAGCCCTGAAGTGAACCCTCAGGAGATTGCGGGAAGTTATCACGTTTCAACCTACCGTTTTTACCCGGAGATGCTGGATGGAGTGACAGATAAAATTTCCACCCTCATTCGGGAGGAAAACGTCCCACCTGATGAAATCGCCATTCTGACCCCATTTCTCAGTGATGCACTGCGATTCTCGATTGCCAACCGGCTTGATTCCGCAGGCATCCCCTTTACCACCTATCGTCCCTCGCGTAGTTTGAAGACTGAACCGGCTGTAAGAACCATCCTCACCTTGATCCAGCTGGCGCACCCATCCTGGGGGAATCTCCCATCCAGGCAGGATGTCCGGGCGGCATTTTCCCATGCCATCCAATCCTGCGATTATGCCCGGGCTGATCTCATCGCCCAGGTTTTATATCGACCAACGAAGGATCAATGGTCACTCAATTCGTTTGACACCTGTAATCTTGAAATGCAGGAACGGATCAGCTTTCGGGTTGGAGAATTGTATGATCGCCTACGTCAATGGCTTTTTGATAACAGGGAATCCGCGGATAATTCCCTGGATCATTGGATCAGCCGTCTGTATGGAGAATGCTTATCCCAATCCGGTTTCGGGTTTCATGAAAACTTTGATGATGCCGCTTTGGCGGCGCAGCTCATTGAGTCGAGTAAGAAATTCCGCAATAATTACACACCCCAGGAAACATCTGGAGTCATGATTGCAAAAGAATATATTCGCGTCCTCAAAGAAGGCATCCTGGCTGCTCAATCTTTTACCAGCACCATTCAGAAATGTGCAGCGGATGCTGTATTCTTAGGTCCTGCCTATTCCTTCCTGATGCGCAATAAGCCAGTTTCCTTCCAATTCTGGCTGGATATCGGATCACAGGGTTGGTGGTCACGTTTGGAACAACCGTTGACTCAGCCCTATGTTCTCAACCGCAACTGGTCCAACGGAAAAAAATGGACAGATCAAGATGAATACACCCAAAATCAGGAAAATCTCGCCAGATTGATCAGCGGTTTGCTGCGCCGCTGCCGCCTCCACCTTGAAATGTGTAGTGTTTCACTCAACGAAAGAGGTATTGAGGAACGCGGTCAGCTCTTGCTCGCTCTACAAATGCTTCAACGCGAACTTTCCAGGCAGGCGGGAGCGGGAAATGTTTAAACCACGTGAGAATCAGGCTGAAATTCTTGCCTATCACTCTGGAAAAATGGGGATTTCGGCGGTTCCCGGTAGTGGCAAGACGCATACGCTATCCTACCTGGCAGCGCAATTGATTGTCAGAGGAAATTTAGCCATTGATCAAGAGATCTTGATCGTTACGCTGGTTAATTCAGCAGTCGATAATTTTACTACGCGCATCGCCGGGTTTTGTAAGGAAGCAGGACTCTTGGAAAATGTTGGTTACCGTGTACGCACCTTGCACGGACTGGCACATGACATACTTCAGGAACGCCCTGACCTCGTTGGGCTTTCCAATCAGTTCTCGATTATCGATGAGATAGAATCCAACCGCATGATTGAGCAAATTGCCATCGCTTATGCCCGATTGCATCCTGAAATTGCCCAATATGTGCTCAAACCGGATGTTGACCCCGTCCAACTTTCACGATCTCCAAACGGATGGAATGAGTTAATCATTTCGCTGAATCAAAATTTCATTCAGCAGGCAAAAGACCTGCAAGCTGAACCTGAACAAATCATCCAGAAAATGCACCAATACGAATATTCGGATGTCCTGCTTGAAATGGGGATTGAGGTTTATCAGCAATACCAGCGTGGTCTGCGTTACCGCAATGCCCTCGACTTTGCGGACCTCATCCGGCTTGCGGATCAAGCCTTGCAGAATGACCCAAACTACCTGGAACGATTGCGCTACCGCTGGCCATACATCCTTGAAGATGAAGCGCAGGATTCTTCCAGCCTGCAGGAGCAGATGCTGCGCCGCCTGGTAGGAGAACGCGGAAACTGGGTGCGGGTTGGGGATACAAACCAAGCAATCTATGAGTCTTTTACGACTGCCAGTCCGCAATTTCTTAAAAACTTTCTGAACGAAAAAGATGTCCTCCGGAAAACCCTTCCGCATTCTGGACGTTCCAATTTGAGCATCATCCATCTTGCCAATTCGCTCATCGAGTGGACGAGGAAGGATCATCCGGTCATCGAACTCCGGGATTCCCTTGATTTCCCTCTCATCCAGCCTACGCCCTTCGATGATCCCCAGCCAAACCCGAAAGATCACCCTTACGCCATTTACATTCGCAAGGAAAAAAGCTCGCCGGAAGAAGAAATTACGCGGGTGGTAGAAAATTTGAAACGCTGGCTTCCGGAACATACAGATAAGACGGTTGCCGTTCTTTGCCCGATTGGCTGGTATGGTGAAAAGGTCGCTGAAGCCCTCCATAACGCGAATATTCCTATGGTGGAGTTATTAAAAAGCAGTCAATCCACTCGCCGTATTGCAGCGATACTTGAAAAAGTGCTCCACTTCCTGGCAGAACCAACCCAAACTGCGTTCTTCTACCCGGCGATCAAAGAAATTGTAGATTTCCAATCGGAAACCGCATCCAAAACTCAACCTTCTGTTCCTCTTTATTCTGCCCTCCGCAAATTGAATCGCCTCGAGGAATTCTTTTATCCTGCGCCAGGCATTGACTGGACTGAACTATTGAACCTGCCAGAATCCAATAGCGAACATTTGGCGCAACTGGCGAATTTGCGTTTGAAGTTCATGCGCTGGCAGCTCGCCGCTGACCTGCCCATTGATCAACTGGTGCTCACCATTGCCCAGGACCTCTTCACCTCACCGGCAGAACTCGCCCTGGCTCACAAATTTGCTCTTCTACTTGAATTCAGTGCCTCTCTCCATCCAGAATACGAATTGCTTGATTTTTCATCAGAATTGAGAGATATTTCCAGTAATATTCGCAAGTTCACTGGCTTCAGTGATGAGGAGCTTCGGTTTGATCCGGATGCCCATAAAGGGAAAGTCTTCGTCTCCACTTATCACAAAGCTAAAGGACTGGAATGGGATCGAGTTTACCTCATGTCAGTGAATAATTATGATTTTCCTTCCGTTCAACCGTTTGACAGCTATGTAAGCGAAAAATGGTTCCTCCGGGATAATTTCAATCCTCATGCTGAGACGCTGGACCGATTGAGCGGACTTTTGACCGATCATGTGGAGAAAATCCATGCTCCAATGGGTGAAGCCACTTTAAACGCCAGAGTGAAGTACGCCGCTGAGCGTCTGCGCCTCCTTTTCGTCGGAATTACTCGTGCCCGCGAATCAGTGGTCATCACCTGGAACACAGGCAGTCGTAAGGATAAACAAATGGCACTTCCGTTAGAAGCCCTCTATGCCTATTGGAAAGGACAAGATGAATCTGCCTGAACGATTCTCCTTTTCACAGCAAAACCTTCAAGATTATGTGGATTGCCCATACCGCTTCCTCCTCAGGCATATCCTGCAGGTTGAATGGCCGGCGGTGGAGAGTGAACCAGTTCTGCTCAACGAAATGCGCATGGAACTGGGACAGCGTTACCATCGACTTGTACAGCAATACTTTGCTGGCATTCCGGCGGAAAGTCTGACAGAGAGTATAGAACTTCCAGAATTATTGGAATGGTGGAAAGCCTTTCTTGATCTGAAAATTCAGACTGTGCCTGGTGAAAAATTTGCTGAAAAATTGTTTTCGGTTCCTTTTGAAGGGAGCCGCCTTATGGCGAAAATTGACCTGCTCCTTGTTCAGGGCGACAATCAGTATCGAATATATGATTGGAAAACAGGAGCCGTTCAGCCAACCTATCAAAATCTTTCGCGTAAACTTCAAACCATCGTTTACCCTTATGTGCTAACTGCTTTTCTTACCCAAAACTCTGCTGAAGTGGAAAACTTTCCTGAGATCGAAATGATCTACTGGTATCCCGCCAGTCCAAACAATCCGCTGCAATTTATCTATTCTCCCCAAAAGTTTAGCCAGGATCAACGCTACCTCTCAAATATCGTGCAACAAATCAAGAATGCCGGGAGGGAAGATTTTCTCAAAACCAGCGAGGAGAAAAAATGCCGCTATTGCCGCTACCGATCTCTCTGTGATCGCGGAATAGAGGCTGGAACACTCTCAGAAGAGGCTTCCACACTGGAGGGGGAAGACTTGTTTGATCTCAATTTTGATGATTTCCAGGATTTTGCATGACCTCCGTGATTCACCTTGAACGCGAGTGGTTATTTCCACCTTCCCTTCCCATCCCTGTTGCCTTTCAGGAGGGCATCTCAAGCCCTGACATCCTCAAGCAGATTCTGATGCGCCGGGGATTCAACGATCTTACGGCAGCTCAAGCGTTCCTGGATTTTAAACGCTATCTTCCAGCCTCTCCCTTTGACCTGCCGGATATGGAAAAGGGAATTGATCGCATCGAACAGGCAATTCGTTCTCATTCCCAGATCGGGGTATGGGGAGATTTCGATGTGGATGGACAAACATCAACAGCTATTCTGGTTTCTGCATTAAGGCAGGCAGGTGCCAGAGTCAGTTTTCATATCCCGGTGCGTGGTAAGGAATCCCACGGTATCGGCATACCTGCTCTGCAGGACTTTCTTGCCAGTGGTGTGGAAGTATTGCTCACCTGCGATACGGGCATCACTGCACACGACTCTATTGCCTACGCGCAATCCCATGGCATTGACGTTGTGGTCACCGATCATCATTTACTGGGAGAAACCCTGCCGCAGGCGTACGCGCTCATCAATCCCCGCAGGTTGCCGCCGGAGCATGGGCTCTCCTCCTTGCCTGGCGCAGGGGTGGCGCTGAAATTTGTTGAAGCCCTGGCAGCAAATCATAGACTTTCACCCAGTGCTTTGCATGATTTGACGGCTCTTGGGATTATCGCGGATCTGGCAGAATTACGCTTGGATACACGCTATCTTTGCCAATCTGGTCTGGCACTCATGCGGCAACATCCCCGCCCCTCCCTGCTGGCGTTGCTTGAAGCAGCCGAAGTCAACCCGAATACCCTTTCTGAAGAGCAGGTATCCTTTGCCCTGGCTCCTCGCCTGAATGCAGTAGGTCGCCTTTCGGATGCAAATCCAGTAATTCGTTTTCTCCTTTCTGAACGGCAGGAAGAAATCGCAATCATGGTGAACCAGATTGAGGGATTGAATGCAAAACGTAAAATCCTCACCGATCAGGTATTCAAGGGGGCTTTATCGCTGATCGAGCAGAATCCTTCCACACTTGACCATACCGTTTTAATTCTTCACCACCCTGAATGGCCGGCAGGAGTAGTTGGCATCGTCGCCAGCCGCCTGGTAGAGATTTTTCATCGCCCGGTTATCCTGTTTGCCGGACCAACAGATCAATCCCTGAGAGGTTCTGCCCGATCGATTGAGCAGGTGGACATCACCTCCGCTTTGCGCGAAAACAGTGCCTGCCTGCTTTCGTTTGGCGGTCATCCCATGGCTGCCGGCATGTCCATTAATGCGGAAAACCTTACCGCCTTACAACGCGGTCTTGATCAATTCCTATCAGGACAATCAGGGAATCATCTAACAGCTCCTCCCCTCATCATCGACCAGAATTTACCGCTCCATCAGATGACACCTGATTTTGTACGTTCACTGGAGAGTCTGGCTCCTTTTGGTCCCGGAAACCCTCCACTCGTTTTTTGCGCTGAAAACCTGAAGGTAATCAGCTCGCGGGCGGTGGGCAAGCTTGGAGAACATTTGCTCTTGGATGTAGAAGATGTGGATGGGAATGAGAGCAGGATCATGTGGTGGAATGGCAACGGCATGGTGTTACCAGAAACCCGCTTCGATCTTGCCTACACCCCCCGCTCCACCAGCTATCGCGGCGAAGAACAGATCACCTTCGAGTGGGTGGATTTTCAACAATCCCCAGAACCCAAGACAATTGAAATTGAAGCCGCGAGTCCGAAGTTGACCCATCACGATTACCGAGGCGCTGACTCACCGGAGAACCTCTTGCGGGAAATTCAGGCGAAATCGGCTGTTCAGGTTTGGCAGGAAGGTTCAGGGAATGTCCCAATTAAAGGCGCTGACCGTTTCCACTTACAACCCGGGAAGTCATTGGTTGTATGGTCGACTCCACCAAACCTGCAGGTCCTGTGGACAGTTCTGGATCGCGTCCATCCAGTGGAAATCTTCTGGTTCTTCAATACTCCTGCCGAGCATCAACCCCGTGTCTTTCTGCAAACGATCACGAATGAAGTAAGGAACGCACTCCGTTTGGAGATGCCCGTGATTCGACCTGCTGAATTGGTAGTAAAGACCGCCACCACTCCCGCTCTGGTTGATCTGGCGTTGCGCTGGATTGCCAGCAAAGGAAAAATACAGCTCTTAAATCGCGGCGATGAAGAAATGGAAATCCGTTCTAAAGGCATTCCCAATCCAGTTGAGGCAGCCCAGCTTGAAGAAGGAATGAGGCTCTCCTTTGCTGAAATCGTCTCATTTGAGCGTTATCTGCAACGGGTTGACCTTGACAAACTCACCTCCAAACCTGGATAGTTTTCCTCTTATTTCATTGTTATAATTTTTGCCATGAACATAAAAAAATTGACCCGTCGTGATTTTCTACGCCTGAGTGCCCTGGGGTTGACAACGCTGGCATTTCGACCTGTCTATAATTTTGGTGAACTCGCTGATAATGACCAGTTGGCTCGGGTTTGCACCGACTCTGTCAGCGTCTACAGCCAACCCGATGATGCCAGTGCGATCAAATTTCAACGCTACCGTGATGAGATTGTCAATGTTTATTATGAGGTCATATCCGATAAGAGTCCAAAGTACAATCCGTTATGGTACCGAGTTTGGGGTGGCTACATTCATTGCGCCCACATGCAAAGAGTGCATGTAAAACTGAATGAGGTACCGGGTGATTTTAAAGCCGGGCTTCACCTCATTGAGATAACCGTTCCATATACGCTTAGTTACTTACAACGAAAAGCTGGCGAATGGACACCCCTCTACCGGCTCTATTACAGCACGGTTCACTGGGCGAAAGAAATTGTCACTGGACCGGATGGCGAACCATGGTACAGAATCGTGGATGAATTAATTCAAATGGATAACCTGAATTACTATATTCCGGTAAAGCATGCCCGTTTAATTCCACCCGAAGAAACCACGCCTATTTCACCCGATGTGAAACCGGAACAGAAGTTCATTGAAGTTTCTCTTGACCTGCAGGAATTGACCGCTTATGAAGAGGGTCGTGTCGTTTTGAAAACGAAAATCTCTTCGGGTCTGGATTACAGCCCGCCGAACGAGATCCCCTGGAATACTCCCACCGGGCTGTTTCATGTGCAGACCAAGATGCCCTCCAAGCATATGGGCGGCGCGGAATTGACCGACGATTATAACGCCTATATTCTTCCGGGTGTCCCCTGGGTATCCTTCTTCGAACCGGAGAACGGCATAGCATTCCATGGTACTTACTGGCATCAGAATTATGGCATGCCCATGAGCCATGGTTGTATCAACATGAAAACGGAAGAAGCCCGCTGGCTGTATCGCTGGGTCACACCACCTGGAGATATTTCTAAAATTACCAGTATCGGTTATGGCACCCAGGTAAAGGTTTTCTAAGTCGTCAAATTTTGTAGATTTTTTGGTGGAGGATTCCCGATAAACTCGGAGAAGACCCGGTTACCAAACAACCTGCCTCGCCGGGTGAGCTTCATCCGTCGTTCTTGTGGATCTATTTCAATCAGCCCTTGTCGTTTAAGTTTCTGGATTTGTTTATCAAATATTTCCTCGACCTTGATTCCATGTCTTTTTTCAAACTCATCCAGTAAAACCCCCTCACTGGTCAGTCGCAGTGAAACCATCAAGTGTTCCTGGATCAGTTCCCATTCAACCATTGATATAAAATGTAAATTCGCGGCACTGATAGGAAAAACCGATTGGCTATCCATCTGGTTCATGCTCGCAATGTAATCCGGAATCAGGTGAATATTTTCAGCCCGGATATTTTTCCAGAAACTGACCGCTCCAGCTCCAAAACCCAAATAAGGCAAATAATGCCAGTATTGTAGATTATGTCTGCATTGATGTTCAGGGGATTTTGCCCAGTTTGAAATTTCATACTGGACAAAGCCTGCCTCTTCCATCATGGTGATCGCTGTTTCATACATCTCGCCTGCCAGGTCATCATCTGGCTGCACCACCGTACCATGATCCACCCATTGCTTTAATCTGGTTCCCTCTTCAAGGATGAGTGAATAGAGAGAAATATGGCTGACCCCAAGCCCCAGAGCAAATTGCAAGGTCGTTTCCCAGCTTTTCAGAGTTTGACCGGGGATGCCAAAAATCAAATCCAGATTGATTTGATCAAAACCAGCTTGCTGGCTCCAATACACCGCATTTTCCACAGATAAATTCGAATGCTGTCTGTCCAAGATGCGCAGGTCTTGCGAAGCAGCTGATTGCATGCCAAAACTGATTCGATTAAAGCCGACGTTTCGCAAGTCCAGGATGGATTGGGGAGTTACAGTTTCAGGATTAGCTTCGAGTGAAATTTCCGCATTGGAAGAGATCAAAACGTGTTGCCTGATGTGCCAAAATATTTGTTCAAAATGATCCTTCTTGAGCAAAGAAGGGGTCCCACCACCAAAATAGATCGTGGCAACGGATAAATTTTCCGGCACCTGCCCTAGCACGAAATCGATCTCCTTCCCCAATGCCTTGACATAATCTGGCAGATAAGAATTCATGCCTTCAAATGTGTTAAAATCACAATAACCGCACCTGCGGCGACAAAACGGTATATGAATATAAAGACTCGTTTCAACCATTTCAGTTTAGAATAACACACTATTCCATCAACTAACGAAGGAAACCACGCTGGATGCAGATGTTATAATCCGCATTCAACAAATCATTGAAAGAAGATACCATGACACCTGAATCTACCTCATCGACACCAAAAACATGCCCAACCTGTGGGACGCGGTTGAGCGAAAATGCAACCCGCTGTCTGGTTTGCGGTCGCACTTTTGCGACTTCTCCCAAAAAACAGGAGACAAGCCCGGTACAAGCCCCCAAGTTGCCCGAATTGAAGGTTAGTCTGCCAGCTGCTATTGGTTTGATTGTTTTGATCCTCGGGCTTGGCGCAGCGTTGATCTTTGTCGTTTTACAATCAACCGGTCGGGTAACCACCCCTACGGAAACCCCCACGCAAACGATTACTCCTACCATCACATTGACCCCCACAGCCACCCTTGAGCCAACCCTCGCACCCACTGCCACGCCACAACCCCCCCGAGAGTATATTATCAAAGAGGGTGATCTGTGCAGTTCCATCGCATTGACGTACGGGATTTCCATCCAGAGTATTGCCGACTTAAACAACCTGCCTCCGGATTGCGGAACTCTCTATCCGGGAACAAAACTGTTGATTCCGTATCCGACTCCAACCCCCACAGCACTTCCCACCGCCACTTTGAGTGCCGCAGAAGCCACTCAGCAAGCTTGCGGAACCCTCCCCTACCAGGTTACGGAAAATGACACGCTCAGTTCCATCTCCGCTAATTACAATATCAGCATTGAGACAATCAAAACATGGAATGGTCTTCCTAATGATATTGTCTGGCCAGGGATGTTCCTTAACCTACCTCTATGTGAAAGGATGCCCACCCAAGGTCCTACTCCGACCGCTACGCTCTTACCTCCCTATCCAGCAGCCAGTTTGCTCCTGCCATCGGATGGAGCTGTGTATACGAATGTAAATGATACGATTGTTCTCCAGTGGTCATCCGTTGGCACGCTGCTCGAAACTGAAGCTTATGCCGTGACGGTAGAAGACGTTACAAGCGGCTCAAAAAGGATTGTCGAATATACACGGGATACAAAATTCACGGTGCCAACCACCCTGCGTCCGCTGGACAACACTTTCCACATTTTCCGGTGGTCAGTGGTGGCAGTTCGTCAGAGCGGCACTACTGCGGATGGTCAGCCAGAATACACAGTACATGGAACGGTCAGCGCTTACCGTGTCTTTGGATGGTCGGGTACCACTGCGGCGGCGACACCCACGCCTTAATTTCAGTTCTGAAAGACTAAAAAAGCCCTCCGACAAATTGATCTGTCGGAGGGCTTTTTATCGGGTCACAAAGGGTTGGCTTCAAGGTATCTCGTGGCTGAGATGGCTGCTGCTGCCCCCATTCCCGCAGAGACGACCACCTGTTTGAACTCTCCATCTGCGGCTTCACCGCTGGCAAAGACTCCGGGAATACTGGTTTCCATCCTTTTATTAATCTTCAAATATCCTCGCTCATCCATTGCGAGCTGTCCTTTGTACAACTCATTGTTTGGAGTGTGACCGATGAAAACAAACACTCCATCCGTTTCCATTTCGGTTATCTCTTTCGTCTTGACATTCTCAATTAAAACAGACTGGACCTTCTGATCCCCTTTGATTTCCTTCACCACAGAATCCCAGACAAAGTGGATGCGGGGATTATTTTGCGCCCGGGATTGGAGAATCTTTCCAGCCCGCAATTCATTCCGGCGGTGAATAATCGTTACACGGGTTGCGTAACGGGTCAAGAAAAGGGCTTCTTCCACAGCGCTATCTCCGCCGCCAACTACAACCACTTCCTTCTCCTTAAAAAACCAGCCATCGCAAGTTCCACAATAGGAGACACCCGTCCCTGCGAATTCTTTCTCTCCCGGAACGCCCAGGTGAACAGGGCTCGCCCCAGTGGCAAGGATGACCGTTTTTGCCAAATATTCCTGATTATAGGTACGAATTTTAAAGGGTCTTTCACTAAAATCCGCAGAAACTACGGTGTCAAATTCCACCCGTGCGCCAAATTTTTCAGCCTGCTTCTGAAACAGGTCTCCCATCTCCGTTCCTCCCACCCCATCAGGGAAGCCAGGATAATTCTCAATGACATTGGTTAAGGCAGCCTGCCCGCCCAATTGCATGCCGGTAAGAACCAGGGGGGAAAGTTCCGCCCGGGCAGCGTAAAGGGCAGCTGACAAGCCAGCAGGTCCCGCTCCGAGAATAACAACTGATTCAACTTTTTTTTCATCCATAATAACCTGTACCTCTAATTGATATATCGATCCGTAATCGCCAGACCATCATTAATGATCTTCAATCCCTCTTCCATTTGCTCCCGGGTGATGATGAGAGGCGGAATGATCAGCAGAAGATTCCAGTGGGTGGAGACAAACAAGCCATGGGCAAAGAGATAATCTTTAAGCTCGTTCATCGCCGGGCTGGAACCACCAAATGAAGCCATTGGTTCCTTTGTCACTCGATTTTTTACCAATTCAATGGCAGCGAACAAACCGATTGAGCGCACATCACCCACTGACGGATGTTCCGCTGCAAGATCTTTTAATGCTGCGGCTAAAATTTTCCCGTTTTCAGCAGCGTTTTCCACCAGATGGTCCTCTTGCATCACATTAATCACTTCGATGGCTGCCGCCAGAGAGATTGGGTGCCCATTGAAGGTGAGCCCTCCTTGATACACTCGATCATTGAACGCGGCGGCGATTTCTGGTTTCATCGCTACAGCCCCAAGCGGGGCATATCCGGAGGTTAATCCCTTTGCCATGGTCATAATATCAGGAGTTACACCCCAGTGGTCGACCGCGAACCATGCACCTGTCCGTCCAAAACCTGCCATTACTTCATCGGCAATGTATACGATGCCGTATTTATCACAGATTGCCCGAACACCCTCCAGATATCCTTTCGGTGGGACGATGATGCCATTTGTCCCCGTTACGGTTTCGAGCAAAATGGCAGCGATAGTATGAGAACCTTCATATTGGATGATTTCCTCCAGGTGATTCAGGTAATCTTGCGTGAAATCCTCTTCTGAGATGGAGGGGTTTGTACGGTGAAATGTGGAACGATACTGGAACGGATCCAAAAAGTGCACTACTCCTGGCATAACGTTTGGTTCCCAGGCGACACGGCGAGGATCACCGGTTGCCGCGAGAGCCCCATAAGTAGCTCCGTGGTAAGAGCGGTAACGGGTGAGAATCTTAAATCTGCCGGTGTAGCCACGCGCCAGTTTGATGGCATTTTCGTTGGCATCCGCCCCGCCGAGGGTGTAGAGAAATTTTGTCAATCCTTTGGGAACGACCTGACAGAGTTTTTCACCCAGCAATGCCCGCGGCTTGGTGGCAAAAAGAGGTCCGGCGAAAGGCAATTCCTGCGCCTGTTTGACAATGGCATTGATGACCCTTTCATCTCCGTGCCCGATATTGACGCACATCACCATGGAATTAAAATCCAAATACCGCTTTCCATAAATATCCCAAAAGTAGACTCCCTTGGCGGTTTTGATGGGGATGGGATTTACTTTGGATTGTGCTGACCACGTCCAGAAATTATGCTCGAGCGACAACGGAACAAGGCTTTCATCAGGAATTTCAGTCATCGATCCTCACTTTTGCCCTCAAAATCTTTTAATATCCTATCACATTATCCTCGAACGACTATTAGAATCTTATATAAAAAAAAGCAGACAGGTATTTCCCAATCCTGCCTGTTTAATTTTCCCTGATTTAACCTTTTAATCTTCAGCCAATAGAACGCGTGCCGGGGCGCCGTCTGTCTGGGATAGTTTCAGCGGAAGACAGTAAAGTCTGTATTCGCCCGGCTTGACCTGTGAAAGGTCTACCCCTTCGATCACCACCAGTTCTGCTTTCAAGAGCACTTCATGAGTCGGTCGGCTGCGTTTGTAAGGTGCAATGGAGAGATAATCAATTCCCACCATTTTAATCCCTCTATTCACCAGTTCAAGCGCTCCATCTTCACTAATACCTACGAAATCTGGTTGGAATTCCGCCTTGTTCTCCTGCCAGTAAAGAGAATTTCTCGTCTTAAAGAGAATTCTGGTTACTCCGGATTTTAGATCCAGGGCTTGAACCACTGACTGATTGATCTCATTGATGGATGGGTCGATCCCGACCACCACGGCTTGACCGATTAAAATATCAAGCGACAGGGCATCGACATATTTTCCTTCCATCAGGAAATGATAGGGGGCATCCACATGGGTTCCCGTGTGTACTCCCATAGCAATAAAAGAGACATTCGCGTTTGCGCCTTCTTCAATTTTACTCATCCGATGCAATTGCACTGGGGGGTCTCCAGGCCAGACGGGCATCCCTTCGCGAATGGTTAAGGTAATATCATGAATTTTCATTTCATCCTCTGTAAACTTGCCCGAAATATTTGATCAAGAAATTGTTCGCGTTCTTCCGTTGTCATCGGTGTTGGGCGTGACCAATCCATAAGAATTGCTGTTTTCAATTCCGTGTTAATGTATTTTCCATCATACAGGATATGTCTGTCAATAAATTCATTTCTGTTTGGTTCCCACATTTGATCAAAGAGAAAATTGCCCAACCCATAATGGATCAGGCTGTTGCCGTAAAATTCAAATCCCATTGGATAATGTGCCTGCGATCCCTGTACAATGTCCGCGCCGGCAGCGGCTAAAGCCTGAAAATCGCCGCTTATTTTTTCAGCATACATCAGCACAGCTTCCGCGCCATCCTGTTTGGTTAATTCCTCGTGTTGAAAGGTGGCGATCACAATATATCCCTGATCTTTTAACTCTCGAATTGTTTTAGTCAGGTAATCAAAATCACACTGCGCTGCTCCTGCATGCCCTTCCTTTGCCCACACAGAATTCGGTCCAACGGGGTTACAACCTATGAACGCTATTTTATTGCCATTATTCTCTGTTAAATACGGGCTGCGCGCGGAATCTGGATCAAGCCCGGCACCAAAATAGCCCCAGCCCCTTTCCTGATACATTTTCATCGTTGCGATCAGGTTCTCAGCGCCATAATCATCAATATGGTTTCCGGTTAATTCAACCACATTAATACCGATTTTCTCAAGAACCTCGATATCCTCAAGGCTTGAACAGAAAATCAAACTTGAGGTATATGGATCAGGTTCCGGGCAATCCTTCACAAATGGGCTTTCATTGCTGACATGACGAAGGTCTGCCGTGAGGAACCAATCTTTGACAGCGTCTACGGGATAATCCGTACTATTGATCCGAATCTTATAAGCCAGCCCCCGGGTAATGGCAGTGGTACCACTCATGATCAGTACCGTCATTTTTGACTCATCCCGGTTGGTGGTGGGAATCACCCCGGAAAGAAGTGCTGACATTTTTTCATCTCGGCTCGAATCAGGGTTCGTTGAGACGAGATGGAAATAAGCAGTTAACGGATAGGATGACACCTGTAGGGGTTTATCGAGCGGACTTATCCCCTCAATTCTTAGAACCTTCCACTGTGGCTTCAGTTCCTCAAAGGGTAGAATTGCCAGCCCGTGTTCTGAGTTTTCCACTTCCTTCAAGATTTCTTCTGGATTCGTGGTAATTACGTTTTGACCTGGCTCACCCCAGAGGTCGCTCCAAATTTTGTATGAAGCCGGGCTAAGGTAAATTTCGCGGTTATTTTCTCCATCCAGCTGCCCTTGCCAACAGTCTTTTAGATCCTCTGCTGTAATCCCATCTTCCACAGTAAAAAATGGAACCGCTGCAACATAAATACGTTGCACGGAAAAGACTGCGTCTTTGTCATCCTCTGTTATTGAGAGTTGAAACAAATAATCCGCATCGCTCACGCTGGCAACAATTTCAACGCCTGCCAGTGAGGCAAGAGAATGTTGCCAATCCTTTGGCAATGCAGGGGATACGTAGATTTTCTCTTTTGCCGCTAATTCTTGCTGGGTGCTAACCGATGCCGGTTGGAATGGTGTTGAAGTCAAAATCGTTGGAACCGATGGACGAACAGAACAAGAGGTTCCTATCAGCATGACGATCAAAAGGAAACCTGTAATAAAACTTAGGCGCGTTTTTTCCAATGTGGTTGTTCTCCAATGTCTTAATCGTGCCTGAATTATAAGACTGCTTGCCAAGGATGGGTAAGAAAATGAATCTGATAGTTCTTGATAGATGCTCACGATATAATGACCATAACAATAAGAATTTGAGGAACCGATGAGACAGGTTGCTGTAATTGGCATTGGACAAACGAAGATTGATGAACACTGGGATAAATCCCTCCGTGAGCTGGCAGGAGAAGCCGCCCTCGCCTGCCTTTTAGACGCCAACCGTGAACGGGTGGATGCGATCTATGTCGGAAACATGATGTCCGGCTCAGCGAACCATCAACAACACCTTGGCGCCTATATTGCCGATTGGATCGGCATGCGTGGAGCAGAGGCATTTCACACCGAAGCGGCATGCAGTTCCGGTGCGTCTGCATTCCATACTGCCGTTATTGCTGTGGCATCGGGTGCTGTTGAAAGTGCCCTGGCGGTAGGTGTGGAAAAAATGACGGATTCTCCCCTGCCAGAAATTACTGCTGATCTGGCAACCGCTGCTGATGCCGATTGGGAAGCCGGACAGGGTTTATCCTTTGTAGCGCTCAATGCCCTACTGATGCGCCGTTACATGCATGAATTTGGCTGGGAAAAGGAACACTTCGCTCCATTCGCAGTAAATGCTCATGCCAATGCCATGCATAATCCCTTTGCCCGCTTCCACGAGCCAGTAAGCATTGAAAAGTACCTGAAAGCTGCCATGATTAATGATCCGATTAACCTCATGGACGCCTCACCCATTGGTGACGGCGCCGCAGCCGCTCTCGTCGTTCCTCTGGATCAGGCTGGTTCACTCAACAGGCATGCGCCGATTCTCGTAGCTGGCTCAGCTGCCGCTACGGATACACTTGCCGTTCATCACCGTAAAGACCCGCTATTTCTGAAGGCAGCTTATGAATCCAGCCAGAAAGTCTATGCCCAGGCAAACGTGACACCACAGGAAATTGACCTTTTTGAATTGCATGATGCTTTTTCGATTATGGCAGCTCTCTCCCTTGAGGCAAATGGTTTCGCAGAGCGTGGTCAGGGTCCACAACTGGCGATGGATGGCGAAATTCTGATCCATGGCAAAATCCCAATCTCCACCCGTGGCGGACTCAAAGCGCGCGGTCACCCCGTAGGCGCTACCGGTATGTATCAAATTGTTGAAGTTATCCAGCAATTGCGCGGCGAAGCGGAGGGTTCACAAGTACCTGAAGCCCAAATCGGGATGAGTCAGAATATCGGGGGGAGTGGATCAAATATTATTACCCACTTATTCCGCAATTTGAATTAATTTACCAGAGAGTCTTCACAAGCCTCAATCATTTTTGATATGATTGGGGCACAATTCTTATGCAAATCTCGATCAAAGCTTCCAGGCTGGATGAATTTCGCAAACGAACCTTCCGTTCAAGCGATGATTGGCATTTAAGATCCCCGGAGCAGGCAGTTGACTATGTGAACGAAAGGGGCTTTATCTTTTTCTGGCCTGTGAAAGGTGTCTCTTTTCCAAGTCTGTGGGCGGCAGTGGCAGGCGAAAGACCGGTTGCCGAAGCCCACGAGGATGCCGGGCACATCACTTGGGACTGGAAAGATTCCTTGCTGGATAAAAAGGTCTGGTATTACGCCCGTATCCTGCGCGGGAAAAATACGATTGTCTCCATGGACACTATTCCTTTCTTCTATGCTCTTTCGCCGAATTATGGTGACCCGGAGGCGGATCTCGAAGAGCAATATTTCCAGGGGCATCTCCCAATGGAAGCAAAACAAATATTTGAGACTTTATTACG
Organism: Anaerolineaceae bacterium; assembly: GCA_018056725.1. Classification (GTDB taxonomy): domain Bacteria; phylum Chloroflexota; class Anaerolineae; order Anaerolineales; family Anaerolineaceae; genus UBA6107. The sequence goes on along the minus strand of JAGPFF010000008.1, from coordinate 2,743 downwards.
GAAAGGTCCCCTGGATACGATTTCTTTGCGGAAAGAAGCCCATCTGACCGGTGAACGCTCAAATTCTCCGTTCACCCGTGCCCTGGATCTTTTGCAGCGACAACTGGTGGTGTTACCGGTGAAAGTGGTGGAAGCGGGAGCCTGGAATTACGCCTTCGTTTATGACTTAACCCATCGCTATTTGCCGGACCTGCCGGAGAAAGCCCGTTACATATCTGAAGCTCACGCGATGGAACAACTGCTGATCCGGTTTTTTGCTTCTTTGGGAGCAGCTTCTTTCAAGCAAACCAATGCGCTCTTTCGCTGGGATCCCAATCTGCTTCAACCCATGCTCGATCGCATGGTGAAAACTGGAATTCTCAGGGAGAGCATCCATCTCGAGAATACTGCCGAATCCCTTTACTGCCTCTCCACCGATCTTGACAGTCTGCTTTAGCTGGAAGGTATTTTTCAGGCAAGGATATAATACATTTATCCCATCACAGAATCGGAGAGCGCGTATGGAATTTCATATTTCCCGTCTGGCTCGTGAAAAATACCGTTTTGATGAGGAACTTTTTTCTTACGATGGCAATGTAATTTTTGCAAATTTTCATGCCGTGCGAAGATTCGTGCAAAAGTTAAACGACCAACGCGATCTATCAACCTACCCTGAACAGGCAGCCAAAACTGGACAGGTCAACGCGATGGGCTTGATCGATGAGATTTTCCACCATATCTTTCACTTATACCGGGAACAAAAAAAGCCTGATATCCTGCACGAACTCCTGCTTTATCTTGAAAGTCGATTTACACCTGCGGGAATCGATAGTTTTCTAAAAGAATTTGTCGAAGAATACCCCCCGCTGGAGGTTTATAAGAATAAATCTTCCGCTGAACTCTATCTCGCATCAAAAACAGCGGGAATTTCGCATCGGGAGTTAGTGCTTGAAGAATTGATCATGCTTTGGCTCACCGAAGCCAACCCGGCGCTCGATAATTATCGGGATCTTTTTGCTGAAACAAATTTCGTCCATGATCCTCGCTACTCCCAATTTATCCGTGAAGTCGAACAATTCTTTCAGCAACAGCCGCCTTTCGGTCCGGCAAACACTTCACTCGTTCACATGCTCCGAACGCCTGCACTTGAAGTTCCGGATTCTATAACCGGGCAACTACAGTACATCCAGGAACATTGGTCCACCTTATTAGGCGAATACCTGTATCGCCTGCTGACCAGCCTCGACCTCATTAAGGAAGAAAACAAAATGAGTTTTACCGGAGCGGGACCTGTTCCAATTCCGGTATATGATCTGGAAGAATTTCGCCGTGCTGGGGGCAGTGGCTTTGAAGTGGAAGCCTTCAGCCAGGATCGCGAGTGGATGCCAAGACTTGTTCTCATTGCCAAGAATTCTTATGTCTGGCTCGACCAACTCAGCCGAAAGTATCAGACTGAGATCCGCCGGTTGGATCAGATTCCGGATGCCGAGATTGAAACGCTGGCTCGTTGGGGAATCACAGGTCTCTGGTTGATCGGATTATGGGAACGTAGTCCGGCGTCTGCGCGCATCAAACAACTGTGTGGAAATCCCGAGGCGATCTCTTCAGCTTATTCGCTTTATGCGTACCGCATTGCTGCCGATCTCGGTGGTGAAAGTGGTTACGAAAAACTGCGGGATCAGGCAGCACATTATGGAATCCGTCTCGCAAGTGACATGGTTCCAAATCATATGGGAATTGATTCTGAATGGGTAATTCATCATCCGGATCGATTCCTCTCTCTCGACCAATGTCCTTACCCTTCGTATCGCTTTACCGGGGAAAATTTGTCTGCGGACCCCAATGTTAGCATTCAGATTGAAGATCACTATTTCGATCGCACGGATGCAGCCGTTGTCTTTCGCCGGCAGGATCTGCGCTCGAACGATATCCGATACATCTATCATGGCAATGACGGGACAACCATGCCCTGGAATGACACGGCACAACTGAACTATCTTAATCCGGAGGTCCGGGAAGCTGTGATACAGACCATCCTCGAAGTGGCACGTAAATTCCCGATCATTCGCTTTGATGCCGCAATGACTCTGGCGAAGAAACATTATCAGCGGTTATGGTTTCCCCAACCAGGAACCGGTGGGGCTATCCCTAGCCGCGCGGAACATAGTATGAGTAATGAAGAATTCAACCGCGCCATGCCCGATGAATTCTGGCGCGAGGTGGTCGATCGTGTGGCAGTGGAAGCTCCAGATACGCTCCTGCTTGCTGAAGCCTTCTGGTTGATGGAAGGTTATTTCGTCCGAACGCTTGGCATGCACCGAGTGTATAACAGCGCCTTCATGAATATGATGCGCAATGAGGATAACGCTGGATATCATAAACTGCTCCGTAACACGCTTGAATTTGAACCGGAAATTCTCAAACGTTACGTAAACTTCATGAATAATCCGGACGAGAGGACGGCTGTCGATCAGTTTGGCAAGGGGGATAAATACTTTGGCGTCTGCCTGATGATGGTGACAATGCCAGGGCTTCCCATGCTCGGGCACGGTCAAATAGAAGGGTTCTCTGAAAAATACGGGATGGAGTTCCGCAAAGCTTATTGGGATGAACCAGTGGACAAGGATCTGGTTAACCGACACGAACAGGAAATCTTTCCGCTCTTACACCTGCGCAAATTATTCGCCGGTATTGACCAATTCAATCTCTATAATTTTGTCACATCGGATGGCTCGACGAATGAAAATGTCTATGCATACTCCAA
>JAGPFF010000043.1 GCA_018056725.1 Anaerolineaceae bacterium | reverse complement strand
CAGGTAAGGAGCTGACAGTTGGTTCACCATAGCAAGAATCATCGCCGTGTACCTGGAGGAATTAATGGGTGACTTGCGCCATGGGAGGCAGAAAATGTCAGGGTGAAGCTCTACCGGAAAACGGTGAGCATCCCCAATATGTAATAGATCGGCATCATCGCGAATATAAAAAGATAATGGCACACCACCGGGATCTGGACGGCGAGCACGAAAAATCAGACTCATGAGAAAGTACACGGGGTCATTGACAACACTGTACCCCGGGTAAATTTCAATGTTCTCGATTTGTTCTCCGGCAATGACAGGTCTCATTCGCGAAGAAGGGATGCCCTTTTCGAGCAAAATATCACAAACTTGAGGAGACGCCAAAATTGTTCCCTCAGGTACCTTGGTTATCTTGCCAATATGGTCTCTATGAGCATGAGAAATGCAAATGTACTCAACCTGCGGTAATGGTTCACGGGTAAAATCCGGATCGATCAAGATGTGGTGGAGTCCAACAATCTCGACACAGGAATGCCCCAAAAATCTGATTCTCATCATTGCGCTAAACCAAGTCTCCTTTTTAATTTAGGCGTGCTGCTTCTTAGGATTGATTTGCCAGATGGAATAAATAGCCAGACCAAGACCCAGCAGAAAGACCGGCCAATTGAAAGCCGAAGGGCGCAAATTACTGAGGGTAACCGCATCAGCTGGCAATGCTGAGATGGCATCCTCCATGAAGGCATAGAGCATCGTCAACACGCCCAAGCTCAGGCTGATCCAAAAGCGATAATTAAAATTGAGCGCCTTCCCGTTTTCAGAATTGACAACCGCGATCAAGCCGCCTGCAATCATCAACAGAGAGACCAGAACAGGTGCCAGAACCGGACCCCACCAGGGCAGGGGAACCAGGAAAAGCAGGTCTGGATCAAGCAGGCTCTGCGGCCACCCGATAAAAATATGCAGCCAGACATAATAAAAAATATCCCACAGCCCAAAAGTGATTACCGCATAACCCAATTTAGACGCTAATCGGTTGCCGGCAATCCAGCCGATACTTAATAACATTACCAAAGTCGCCAGTTCCCGACCGACCTCAATGGCAGCAATTTGCGCGTCAAATGGCGGAACATGGAGCATGAGGTCCTCGATCCCGTACAGGCGGCGCAAGTAGACCACGATGGCACTTTCCAGATAAGCCATTGCAATGGAGAAGAGGGCTATCCAAAGGAGTTTTCTACCGGTTTTACTCATATATTGGGTTATCCAACCTCTTTGCCACTCTTAGAATAGAAATGAATGGCTTCGGCATAAAGACCTTCTGCGGACACTGCGATGCTTCCATCTGGTAAGAGAATTTCACCACGGGCAACGATGCGCCGGTTCGTTCTTTCGCTAAAACGCCCATTTATTTGAACCGTCGTGCCCAATGGCACAGGCTGACGATAGTTTACGGAAAGATTTGCCGTCACCACATGAAATCCGCTATACCAGATGGCAAGTCCCATCGCTTCATCCAACACAGCAGCAGTGGCACCGCCGTGAGCAAATCCTGGCGGTCCCTGATGGTGCTCAGCAAATACAAAACTGGCGGAAATCTGGTTTCCGTCCATAAGATACCATTCAATGCCAATACTATTGGGGTTATTTGTACCACAAACAAAACATGAACCGTGATTAGGAACTCTTTCCATATCTTTTCCTGTCAAAGATGACAAATTTAGTTGATTGGTTGGCGGTGAATCCAGGCTCGCTGATCTTGAATATCACGGTCAAGAAAAATCCGGCGCAGAATTACCTTGCGGCGTTCTACCGCATCCTCTGGAAGTGGTCTGCGGTTGGCTTCAAGCCGTTTCGCGATGGTAATTACCGTCATCCCTATCGCCAGACCCAAAACGATGCTGGAGCCATTCAGCCACCCGGCGAATACAGGTAAACTCATCACCACAAACAGCGGGATGGCAGGTGAGCGGAAAATATTACCCAGAAGCAGACCGGTCAGCAGGATGACCACCCCCCAAGGAAATAACACCAATAGTTCACCCAGAAATGGGCTCAAACCCCGTCCGCCATGAAAATTCAGGTAGACCGGCCAGTTATGACCAATCACCGCCGCAAAACCGGCGATCATGGCGCTCGTTTCTCCCAATCCCAGACGCATACACAACCAGGCAGGCAAGGCACCTTTAAAGATGTCGAAAAGACCTACCGGAACCACCGCCCACCTGGCGACATGTTCCCAAACCATCGAACCACTAACGGTTCCGCTGCCATATTTTCGCAAATCGATCCCCTTAATCCATTTCCCGGCAAGGTAACCGCTGGGGATCGAACCAAGAAGGTAGCCAAAGAGGACAAGCAGGAGAAAAACCATAACTGACCCAAATGGAGAAAAATTGTTCATTTCGTCATTCCTCTAATTGCTATTCCCCTCATTCAAAATAATAGCCCATACCAAACAAACCTGGTCCGGTGTGAGCGCCCATCACTGGAGTAAATGGTTCAATGGGAACTTCAAGAGAAGGATAGAGATCGGATAAAGCCTTCTGCAATCCTTTTGCCTGTTCCATAGCATCTGCATGCATCACAGAAAGGTGGATTTTTTTCCAACCTTTAATGTGTTGATTCAGGATGGATAGCATGTTTGGTAGGAGATTATCCTTGCGGCGGACTTTAGCCACCGGAGCAACAACGCCCTCCCTGTTAACGGTCAACACCGGAACAATTCTTAAAGCACTCCCGACCAGATAAGAGGCTTTGCCAATTCTCCCGCCCTGAGCAAGGTATTTTAATGTTTCCACAGCGGCAATTAAACCCGTCCGTTCCCTGGCGAGAGTTAAGAACCGAATCACTTTTTCCATTGATTCCCCAGTGGATAACCGTTTTGCAGCCTCCAGTGCTAAAAAGCCCTGGGCGACAGCGGCGGTTAAACTATCGAAAACAATGACTTTTTTTTCAGAATACTCAGCTTGAATCATGTTGGCAGCATCCACAGCAGCGTTGTAAGTGGCACTCAATTTATTGGAAATCGTAATACAGAGGATTTCATTTCTTCCCTGGTCAATCATTTTTTTAAAAACAGAATAGAAACGACCGACACCGGGGGCTGAAGTTTTGACTTCAGGATTTTCAGTCCTCATTTTCTTGTACAGTTCCCCCGGGGTGATTTCCAAACCATCGAGGTATTCTTTCCCATTGATATAAATTTCCAAAGGAACCACTTCAATACCGAATGGCAAGACATCCGCTTGAACAAGTTGTGAAGCACTATCAGTGACGACTATGGGTAAGTTTTGAGGGTCCATTCTTCTCCTTTGGTTTTTCCATTAGAAAGTCAGTGTTAAGTACAAACCATGATGAGGATACAGTTTCCAGTAATCTCTGATGACACTTTCCGCCAGGAATTCCTCGCTCATGAAAGGATTAACACCAAACTCGCAAAAATGTCTCCTTCTATCCAACCTTAGTTACTCGTAGTAATAACCTAACCCGACCAAACCAGGACCGGCATGAGCGCCCATGACCGGTGTAAATTCATCGATCGGAATTTCCAGTTGCGGAAAGAGGTTTTGCAGTGACTGCTGCAGCAATGTTGCCTGTTCCAACGCATCCGCATGCATCACCGCTATACTAATCTTCTTAAATCCTTGCGTGTGCTTGTTCAATAGGGAAATGATCGTCGGGATGGTTCTCTCTTTTTTGCGCACGATAGTTGCCGGTGCAACAATTCCCTCATTATTGATCATGAGAATGGGTACAATCTGGAGGGAACTACCCACCAGGTAGGCAGCTTTACCAATCCGCCCACCTTGAGCCAGATATTTGAGTGTATCAAGAGCAGCAATTAATGTGGTTCGCTGTCGGGCAGGGGTTAAGAATTCAACCACCTTGTCGAGGGATTCGCCCTCATTAAGCTTTTTTGCTGCCTCAATAGCCAGTAACCCCTGCGGTACGGCAGCCCGCAAACTATCAAACACAACGACCCTGGCATCAGGAAATTCTGCGCGGATCATTTGAGCCGCGTTGTTCGCGGAGCTGTAGTCAGAACTTAATCTTCCAGAGATCGTGAGACAAAGAATTTCCTGCCCGCCAGTGTGAATGATCCCTTTAAAACACTGATAATATTCTCCTACACTGGGCGCTGCGGTTTTCACATCCAATTTTTCGTTGCGCATCTTTTGGTAGAGCTCACCCGGGACAAGATCAATTCCATCCCGGTAAGCTTTCCCATTGACATAAATTCCCAGCGGCAAATTTACAATTCCCAACTGTCTGGCTATTTCTGGCGGGACTTGTGCTGCACTTCCTGTGACGACGGTGGGTGGAATTCTTGGGCTCATTTTTCTCCAAAGGCAACATCCGCTGGCATACCAGGTTTGAGTTCAAGGTCAGCATTGGGAACGGTGATTTTGACAGCGTAGACCGTCGTTCGGCGTCCTTCGACGGTCTGAACATTGCGTGGCGTGAATTCTGCCTGATCTGAAATATAAGTTACCGTTCCTTTATAAGTCTTGCCCGGGAAGGAATCGACAGAGATGGAAACCTCATCGCCAATTTTTACCTTTCCGTATTCTGTTTCTGGGATGTACACAATCAGATTGACTTCTGCCAATTGACCGATGGTCAGAACGGTCCCTCCTGCCACTGCCATCTCTCCCGCTTCTACTCCGCGAGCCAGAACAATTCCATCGGTGGGTGAGGTAACAATTGTCTTGGATAACTGAACATCAATTAACGCCAGTGCCGCCTGAGCCTGTTTTAATGCTGCTTCAGCCTGGTCCACACTGGCTGCGGCAGCCTGAACTTGCAAGGATTGATCACCACTGAGCAAAGAATTGTAATAATCTACCGCGCTGTCATAGCGCTCCTGGGCTACCCGCACTCTTGCCCGTGCTTCCAGGATGTCCGCTGCCTGTTGGGTGGTCAGCAAGCGGTCATAGTTCGATTGGGCGGAAGTCAATTCGGTCTCTGCCGCGTTGTAAAGCTCATCAGCGTAGTCGTACAGATCCTCTTTGGCTTTGGCTCCATTCGCCTGCGTTCGTACCTGTTCAGCAATCAGAAATGCTGCCTGAGCATCCGCCAGCCGTTTTTCAGCATTCAAGAATTCCTGTGATGAATTACTCTCAAGGAGCTTATGGAGATTTTCTTTCTCGTTTTCCAGATCTATCGAAGCTGCGTCCATTTCAGCGCTGGCAGAGGAGATCTTTTCCGATTTATCAAAATACCAGATCGGTAATTCAAATTGATTCGGTTGAGTGAGCGTCCAACTTTTTACCCGATTCTGCTGGTCTTGCAGCCTGGCTGTGGTTAGCATGATGTCGTATTGAACTTTCGCTGAAGAGAGCGCTTTTTCCGCCAGGGAAACCGCCGCTTCTGCCTGATCCCGCTGAGCTTTAAGCAGCGCGTCATCCAGCCGGAAAAGTTCATCTCCTTTTGTCACCGAATCACCTTCGTTCGCCGTGACTGAGACAACCAATCCACTCATTTGCGGCGCGATCTCAACCTGCGTGGCGGAAATCGTCCCGGAGGCTGTGAGTTGTGTGGAACTCTCGCCCGTAAGGCTCTGGCATCCGCTAAGTCCCAAGGAAAACGCGGTTACGAGTAAAAATGTAATTAAGATCTTTCGTTTCATAGAAAACTCCTAAATCAGTAGTAAAGATTAATCGTCCCGAATGTTATAGACGCTTGTGGAACATAAAGACACTTGCGAAAAAGACGATAATACTGAATACCGCCATCGGCCAAATCCAGCCCCATAAAGTGGCAAATTCGGCACCTTTCAAAATAATGCCTCGCACAATTTCAAGAAAATAGGTAACAGGCAGCAAATAACCGGCATAGTATGCAGGCCAGGGCATATTCTCCCGTGGGAACAGCAACCCGGCAAGGATGAAGGATGGAATCATGATGAATGAAGCCATATACATTGCCTGCATTTGTGTTTTGGAAATATTGGAGATAAAAACTCCCAACCCGAGAGAACCAAGCAGAAAAATCAGGCTCAGAACAGCCAGTAGAGCAATACTGCCTGCCACTTTCACCCCAAACCAAATGGCGCCAACTGCCACAGTCATGATGACATTGACGAAAGCGACCACCACAAAAGGCAGGATCTTGCCCATCATCAATTCCCAGGAGCGAACCGGTGTCACAATGAGCTGTTCCAAAGTCCCCTGCTCTCTTTCACGAACAATGGCAAACGCCGTCAGCAGAAGGGTCTGGATTTGAAGGATGATGGCAACCAGACCCGGGATCATGAAATTCATGCGTTTCATATCCGGGTTGTACAGGTAGCGCAGTCGGGCATCCACTGGCAGGTTGAGCTCCATTCCAGTGCCGCTGCGCTCCAGGCGTTTAATCAATATCTCCTGCGACATCGACTGGCTGATTGTTTCTGCCGCCAGTTGGGCTGTCTGTGCCACGGTTGGATTGGAACCATCGATGTAAAACTGAACTGTACCCACATTCCCCGTGCTGATACTGCGCCCAAAATTTTCCGGGATAAACAATCCAGCCTTCACCAGACCCGCATCCAGCATTTCGAGAATTTCATTTTCGCTTTGCGCAGTATGCGTGTATTTGAAGAAACCACTCACCGTTAATTTATCCACCAGGGTGCGGCTCTCTTCGGTATGAGAGAGGTCGGCAACCACCAAAGGAATGTCTTCCACATCATTGGCAACAGCATAACCCAATAAGAAGAGCATCATCACTGGCATGATGATGACCAGACCCAAAGTACGCGGGTCACGAATAATGTGTAACCATTCCTTGCGAACAATGGTAAGCATGCGGCGAAAACTCTGACCCACAAAAACCTCCTTAATCAATCCCTGCCCGTACCAACTGGCGATTTTCCTGATCTACTAATGAGACAAATACATCTTCCAATGAAGGCAATACGCGTTCGATTCTTTGGATTTGAATCCTGTTTACGAGCAGGAGTTTTTCGATCTCTTTTTTCTCGTCCTCGTGTGAAGTAAGAACATGCAGGTTTACACCGTGTGCGGCGACATCCTTAACTCCTGGCAATTGTTTCAGAAGCAGTTCCGCTTGACCCGGCTCATTGCAATCCACCTCAAAAAGAACTCCATTGATCCCTTCTTTCAACGAATCCGGATCATCGAGTGCGATCAATCTGGAACGATACATCATTCCAATCATGTTACAAAATTCAGCCTCATCCATATAATGGGTGGTGGCTAGCACACTTACTCCCTGACCAGCCATGGAATAGATCAACTCCCAGAATTCACGCCTGGAGACAGGATCCACACCTGCTGTCGGTTCATCGAGAAACAACATCGGCGGTTTATGCACAATGGAACATGCCAGCGCCAGCCGCTGCCGCCATGCTCCTGAAAGGTTCCCTGTAAGCTGTTTTTCGTGTCCCTTCAGACCCGCCATTTCAATTAACTCTGAAATTCGTGGTTTCACATTTTCCCGGGGGAGTCCATATAAGTTGGCATAGAAAACCAGATTCTCGGTGACCGTCAGGTCATTGTATAAGGAGAATTTCTGCGACATGTAGCCGATTCTTTGTTTTACCTGTTCAGCCTGTTTGGAAACGTCAAATCCTAAAATCCGCGCTTCACCTGATGTTGGTTTGAGAATGCCACATAACATCCGGATGGTTGTGGTCTTGCCGGCTCCATTTGGTCCTAACAGACCGAAGATCTCCCCTTTGGGTATTTCAAAATTGACTTGATCGACAGCCACGAAATCGCCAAAATGTCGGGAAAGCTGCCGGACTTCAACAGCATTTTCAGCATTCATGCGTGCGGCTCCTGTTTCTCCACCAGATAAATAAAGACGTCTTCCATAGTGATTCTCGCCTCACGCAGTATGGAAATTTCAGCGCCGGCAGACGTTAATGCTTGCTCCATGGAATCGTGTACGTTCGCTGGATTTGCGACCGAAAGGCGCAACCGATCCCCCACCGCGCGCCAACCCGACACACCCGGAATTTGCTCGGCAACCTTTCTTAAGGTTCCACGCGGTTTTGCCTTGACCTCCAGGATTCTGAAAGGCATCTGTTGTTCCAGTTCCAACGGCGCACCGGAAGTTAGCACACGCCCGTGATAGATGATACTGACGCTATCACAACGTTCCGCTTCATCCATATATGGCGTACTGACCATCACCGTAACGCCACGCTGGATTACTTTAGAAAGGAGCTGCCATAACTCCCGCCTGGATACTGGATCCACACCGGTTGTTGGTTCATCGAGCAATAAAATCTCCGGTTCGTGGATCAGCGCACAAGCCAGAGCGAGCTTCTTACGCATACCGCCGGATAGGTTCTCGCTTCGCCTCGAGGTAAAATCGGTCAAGCGCGCAAAATCCAAAAGCTCATCAATTCGTTCCTTTTGTTTTGACCGTGGAACCCCATTCATATCGGCGAAAAAATGTAGATTCTCCATTACGCTGAGGTCGGGATAAAGGCTGAATGCCTGGGGCATATAGCCAAGCCGGGAGCGGACTTTCTCCGATTGCTTCATCACATCAAAGCCTGCCAGACGGGCACACCCTGAAGTGGGTTTTAAGATTGTGGCTAAGATTCTTATTAGCGTGGTTTTTCCCGCGCCGTCAGGTCCTACTACCCCATAAAGTTGACCTTTGCCAATTTGAAGGTCGAAACCGTCCAGCGCCGGTTGGCTGTCCTTCGGTTGGGATGAATAGCGTTTTGATAATTGAAGAGCTTCGATAGCAAGTGTCATTAGTGAAGATCTCAGTTTCCATCTTGAAAGTTGATTTAGGTTTGAAGAACAAGGGTCAATATTTCATTCAGACTGGCAGCCAGGCGTTTGCACAAACGAGGCTCCATATCCATGACAAGGGTCTGATAACGCTGCACATGTTCCAGAATCGAATGTTCGCCATCCACCAGCGGACCATTTTCCATTGCCAGTAAGCCCAATACAAAACCGCCCAGTAAAAGCAAACCTGATTTTGGAATGAGATTCTGGGCATCTCTGATCTGGGGTATCCGGTCCACAAGCAATTGACGCCCAGGCGTTTTTTCAAGGCGCATGATTAAAAACGTCATCACTTCAGAGCAATAGCGTAATGTTTCAGGGGCATCAGGGGGAATGCGAGCCAACAGTTCTTCCGCCAGAGTACGGTCATATACGTCATCAGCACGAATTCTTTCCAGAATCTGGTTTCTTGCCTCTTCCCAGTTGCTTTGATCAGCACCGATATTTAGCTCAGAAAAACGATCATAAGTTAATTGGGTCGGCAGAAAGAGGATTTCTGACCGTCCAACATTAGCTCTGCCAGGCTCAACCCGATACTCCGATGTAACAAACCCTTTTTCCTCGAGCAGCCGCAGCATATCGTAGGCTGTGAACGGACTAACGCCGACTTTTTCCGCCAGTGTTGAGTAGTGAATGGGACCATTGGTCTCACGACACAGGTCGAGCAGACGTAAAAAAAAGGTTTCCTGGCGATGGGTTAATTTCATTTTTTTCCAAAAAGACCAAATAATTAACCAATTTTATGAAGGTGTGGAGAGAATGTCAAGGTTCCATGATGGTTTAGGACATCACTTTTTTCCCGCCGATAGAGAATGGGGATCATGGCAACAGCAGGCTACAAAAAACCTGCCAAAGGCAGGTTTCATGTTGGCAACAATTTATTCGAACTCAAAGGACTGAAGAAATTCCTTAATTGACCGGGAGAGAATCCTCTTGTTTGTCTTGATGAATCAGGTTCCAAATTTTTTCCAATAAAGCCTGATAATCAACAGGCTTTGCCACATAATCATTTGCTCCAGCATCCAGGCAGTGCCGTTGGTCCTCAGGCATCGCCAGTGCCGTCAGGGCGATAATGGGTGTCAAAGCATTTTTTCCATTCAACGCCCGGATGCGCCGAATCACTTCCAGACCATTCATGCCCGGCATTTGAATATCCATCAGAATGATATCCGGATTTTCGGTTTCCGCCAGATTCAACCCCTTCTGCCCGTCTAAAGCCGCAAGGATATTAAACCCGTGAAAGGACAAAAAATCAGCCAGCATATTATTGTTGACAGGGTTGTCCTCTACGATGAGCACCAACCCGTTTGGCTTTTGATTCGGAGAGACGATATTTGAAACGAAGCGCGCGGCGAAATCATCAGGTACGGTTTGGGGCTGGTTCACCAATTCGCGGTGCCATGGAAGAACGACCGTAAACCGACTCCCTTCGCCCAGTTTACTTTCCACTTCGATATGCCCGTTATGAAGCTTCGCCAGACTCTCCGCCAGTGCCAGTCCCAAACCCGTCCCGGCATAACTACGATCCAGGCTGCTATCAAGCTGTACAAAAGGCTGGAACATTTTGTCGAGGTCTTCTTCCGCGACACCAATGCCATTATCCCATACGGTAAACCGTACCAAATCCGCTTTTTCATCTCCCTGTACTTCAAGACCGATTTCTCCATGCTCAGGAGTGAACTTGACTGCATTGCCCAATAAATTGACCAGGATTTCCTTTAAGCGCTTTGAATCGGCATACATCACCATTCCATCCGGATGGATGGTAAAAGAGACTTTTTGCTGGCGTGCGGTGGCGAGCTGCTTTACCATCCGTAGACTGGATTGACAGACTTCCTCCACCTCTACAAGGTTGGGTTGGAAATCCATTTTTCCGGCTTCAATTTTAGAAAGGTCAAGAATATCATTGATCAAATTGAGCAAGTGGCGACCAGCCTCCTCCACAATATGAACAATGCTGTTCTGTTTTTCACTCAAGTCCCCATAGACCCCTTTTTGGAGCGCTTCCGACAATCCAAGGACTCCAGTGAGCGGGGTGCGTAATTCATGGCTCATGTTGGCAAGGAATTCATCCTTAAGCCGCGAGGCTTTCTCAAGCGCAAGATTCGCATTGTGCAGTTCCTCCGTGCGCGCCCGCACCCGCTCTTCAAGAACCTGATTAAAGCGGATCAATTCCAGTTCAGCCTGTTTACGGTCATGAATATCCGTAATGAGAGTACCAATTGCCAGACCCATACCGGTTTGCATAGGAAAGGTCACGGTAAGCACATATTTCTTTTGCCTGTCAGGTTTGGTGAGAATCCTCTCCTGTGTCTTGCCAAGGAAGCCTTCTCTTTCGCTCTGATTGGGTATCTCCTTCAGCTTCTCCAGAACCTCCCGCGCGTTCTTCACACCCTTCATCTCATCTGGGAAAAGCTTGCCTATTACTTCGAAATATGGTTTTCCTAGCACTTCCATGTGTGCGTAACCGGTGATATTTTCTTGTGCTGAATTCCATTCGATAATTCGGTCATTCTCATCGGTGATCATCACACCTTCGGATGCCTGTTCGATGAAAGCGCGAAAACGACTTTCGCTTTGACGTAAGGCAGTTTCTGTTTGGATTCTCTCCTCAAGTTCGTGTTGAACTTCCTGGTAAAGGCGGGCATTCTCAAAAGCGATGGCTGCCTGACTGGCAATCGTTTCCAGCAAACGTTCATCTCGTTCACCAAAAGCCTCCAGCTTCTCCGATTCAATGGCAATACAGCCAATGACCTGATTACTGCTGCGCAGCGGCACAAACAGACCGGATCTGATTTCAGGGAAGATGGCAATATACCGGGGGTCGCTGCGTACATCCTGCAAGCGCAAAGTTTCGCCGTTTTCTACAACCCACCCTACCAGTCCCCTCTTCCTTCGAGAGGTTAGAGAATTGATTTCGTTAGCGACCTTCTTTTGATCCTGATGTTTCAGTTCCGGATAAGAAAATCCGACCAGCCTGAGTTCCTCATTGTCAGATTCCTTGAGATGGATTTCGACATGGTTAAGGTGAAAATATCGTTTAAGCAATTTGAGGATCGTTTTGGCTATTTTCTCCGGATCGAACACCGAGCTTACCGACAAGGCATTATCATAAAGAATTTCCAACTCATCCAGATGCTGTTTGATCTGGATTTCAGCTTGTTTTCGTATGCGAAGTTCTTTAACTAAATCCGTATGAAGATTGGCATTTTGAATCGCCAGACCAATCTGGTTGGCAACCAGGGTCAGACCTTCTCCGACTTCAGCAGTGTAGATATTTGTTTTTTTACTTCCAAGGTGAAGCAACCCGATGATTTTCTTTTCTGCCAGCATTGGAATAAATATTTCAGATTGAATATTCAGCGAGTTCACGTTTAAAGTAGTTCCTTGTGTTTCATGGTCGATACTCTGAGCCGACCCAATGACTGGTTTTTTAGTGGCAATGGCGATTGATCTACTTGAGACAGTATCGAGGAAATTCAAGGGAATAGGCGCGCGCGTGTGGAGGTCCTGTTCCTTGTCTTCCCGGATGAGATACGACGGATTTAGTGCCTTTTTCTTCTCATCATAGAGATAAATGCCAATTTCCGGGCAGTCCACGATCTGACGAAGCGACCGAACAGCGGTTCGATACACATTCTGAGCATCAAGGGTAGCCGCCAGTTCGCGACCCAGGTTTACCACATGTCTTTGAATCTCGTTGGTCCTCCTGATTTCGGATTCCACTTTCTTTCGGGCTTCTATTTCATCCAGACTTTTTTGATAGAGTTCAGCATTGTTTGCGGCAATGGCAATTTGCGAGACCAGAGATTCGGCAATGGTCAAATCATTTTCAGTATAGGCATTTTGGTGATAACTTTGAATTTGAATCGCACCATCCACCCGATTGTTAAGGAGGATGGGTAATACCAGCGCCGATTGGATGGGTTTCACGTTGCTCGTGTGATTGTCTGAAGGGGTAACCTCCCCTTTGCGATCAACGACATATTTGCGATGCGTGGTTGTTAATGCGCGTTGATAATCAGAGAAAATTTTAGGTTTACCCTCCCGGATGACCGGACTCTGAATCCCCTGACCTTCCTCACCGAGCGGGATGGTTGGCAATCTGCTTGCGTCAATTCTTCTGCCATCAATCACAGCAAACCTGGCGGTGATCAATTGAGTGTCAGGATTAAATTTGGAAATATAAAGGGCATCGCAAGACATGATGCTTGAAATTTGTTTATAAAATGAATCATACAAGTCTCTAAGTTTCAAAGTCCGGTTTAACACCCGCGTGGATTGATAGAGCAGGTTCAATTCGCGGTTTTGTATTTCCACTTCCTGTTCCCGCTTTTTTAAATCGGAAATATCCACAATTGAAACAATCACCCTGCCCAGGTTTTCTTCAAAGCCAGGGGTTACCGATAACGAAATGATGATGTTCACTAATTTTCCAGAATAGGTGAGGTTACATGTTTCCAGACTAAAATTTAATTTCCCTTCAGCAAAATTCGTTAATTCCTCAATGAAATTAGTATTACGCTCCTTTGGAAAGAACGAGGACAAGGTGGTATGAAGTTGTTCCTTCGAAGTTGCACCATGAAAACTAATGGCTGCATTATTTACATCTATTATTTTGACCAGTCCGCCAAGTTCACTGACCAGTTCTGGTCGTTTGGAAAAATACTTTTTCCAATCTGTAACCCCTCGTCTTTTTAGTGCATCCAACCGTTGCTTGACGGCTGAGAAGTCTTCTTCCAGCACCGCGATGGGAGAATCCTCGAATAACCTCCGATAACGCGATTCGCTTAGCTGCAGTTCTTCCTGATCCCGCTTTTTCTCGGTAATATCCTGTTTTATGCCCACAAAATGCTTTACTGTTCCGGCGTTATCCAAGACGGGTGTAATCGTCAAGTCTTCTGTGTAAAGTGAGCCATTTTTTCGCTTGTTGACCATCTCGCAGTGCCATTCATGCCCCGAAAGGATGGTTTGCCACAGTCTTTCATAAAACGCATCCCCCTGAACGCCTGATTTTAAGACCCGGGGGGTTTGACCAATCACCTCTGAAAGCTTATACCCTGTAAGCTCTTCAAATGCCGGATTTACCCATTGGATATGCGCGTCCTTGTCGGTGATCAGGATGGCATTCGCCGCGGCTGCCAGCGCTGTACCCTGAAGGGCTAATTGATCGTCAGCTTCTTTGCGGTTGGTAATATCGCGGAAATTGACTACGATCCCTTCTACTTCTGGTTCCAGAAGCATATTTACAAATGAAGATTCGACCCAGCGTAAATATCCGTTCTTCTTGTGTATACGAAAAGTGGCATCAAACCGGCCACCCGGTCGTTCTAATAATTGAAGAACTAAAGCCTGAATTTCCTCTTTATCCTGCGGATCGATCACTTGCCAGATGTCCATTTGCTCCAATTCTGATTGTGAATATCCCCAGGAATCTATCACGGATGGACTTACCCAGATAACACTGACATGCCTGTCGATGACAACAATATAGTCCCTGCCATTTTCGATTAACGCCCTGAAGCGGCGTTCACTGGCTGCCAGAGTTTCAGCGGCATGATTTTTTTCCGCAGCCTGTTGTATAGCCAGGATTACCTGATCAACATCAACCGGTTTTTGGTAGTAGCCAAATGCCCCTCCTTGAACTGCCTCAATGGCTGAAACCTGGGTGGCATGACCGGTTAGTAACAAGACCTCAATCATCGGGGATATTCTTTTTATTTCCCTCAACAGTTCCAACCCTGATATATCCTCGAGACGTAAATCAACGAGCGCTACTTCAATTTTGGTGTTCTGTATGATGTCAAGCGCCAGCCCACCCTTCGTTGCCTGAACCGTCTCATATCCCTTGAAATTGAGGATATCACTCATGCTCGTCAAGAGATTCGGATCATCATCAACAAGTAAAACTCTGGTCTTCATTTCCATTTGGAATCCTGATAATATCTTTTAATAATTAATGGCGAACATCATAATAAGCATCACTTCCACCGGATAAGGCTTCGCGCAGTCTTTTCTGTTGAAAATCAGCCAATATTGAAAGCAGCTCATCAATTTCGAGGGGTTTATAGAGGCAAGCATAGGCGGAATTCTTCATCGCAGCTTCCAGTGCTTCGCCCATCTCTTTTCGATAGGCTGTAATCATCAGAACAGGGATATCTTTGCGAAGATGGTGGATTTTCTGAAGGATGTCTAAACCTGTGATTTCATTCAGTTTCAGATCCAGCAAAACGATTTGAGCGTCCGAGATTAGAGATTCAATTTCCGTATGAGGGTCAGTGACCAACTTGACGGAATATCCTCTTTTTTTCAGAATGTCACCCAGTGTCTGGCAGAAATGGGAATCATCATCCACAATGGCAACGGTATTATTTTTAGCAAGGGAGGAGAAAAAACCTAACATCTGAGTAATATTGATCGGCTTTTCAAACAAACCGATCACACCCTCTTGCAGCCCTTTTTGAATCAAATCCTCAGCCGCATAAGCCGTCATCAAAACCACCGGCAAGCCGGGTAATTCTTTGTGCAGCTCAACGAAGAATTCCACTCCACTCATTCCCGGCATCCGGATATCCGTCAGAACGCAGTCAAAATCTCCGCTGCGAGCCAATTCGAGTGCCTGATTCGCCGTCCAAGCTTGAACCGGTTCATATCCTGCAAGGATTAATATATCCGCCAGCGTACTCGTCATTCGCTTGTCGTCATCTACCAGCAGGATATTCAACTTGTCCTTCATGTAGCCTCCATGTAAATCGGAAATGAGAGTATAAAAGTTGTGCCTGCTCCAGGCTGGCTCTTAACTTCAATCTTTCCGTGATTGCTTTCTATATTTTTCTTTGATAACGACAATCCTAACCCAAATCCTTTTGTCTTTGTGGTAAATAATGGTTCAAATATCTTATCAATATTATCAGGTGGAATTCCCTCCCCTGTATCAGATACTTCAACTATGATGTGATCTCCATCTGAGTTCACCGAAGCCCGAATCTCGAGATCGCCACCATTAATCATGGCTTGATAAGCGTTTAGGATGAGATTGTTAAAAACTTGTTCAATTTGAGTGGCATTCACTTCAATGAGCGGCAATTCTGGCGGTACGGCGATGGAAACCCGCACGGATGACGGAGGCGGAGTTTGCGCCAATGCATTCCCAATAATTTCTTCAATGGCGATCGGCATTCGCTTTTCAGAATGTCCGCGGGTGAAATTAAGCAAATCAGAGATGATTTTTTGGGATTTTTCTGCTTCCCCTTGAATTATCCCAATATATTCTTTCACTTTTTCATCCGCTGCCGGCTGAATCATGGTAAGAAAAGTTGTGGCATTCGTAATCACACCGAGAGGGTTTCGCAATTCATGGGCAATACCACCTGCCACCTGACCCAATGCCGCAAGTCTTTCCTGTCTCAGTAGAGCTTCCTGTGCATTTTTTAGCTCTTGCGTTCGCTGGGTAACGGTTTCTTCCAGCCGGGAGGAATATTCTTGAATTGCACGCTCAGCCATTTTGCGTTCCGTGATATTACGAGCAATGCAAAGAATCGATCTCATTTCACCCACCACGTCTACTTCTGGAATGAAATGGGTGACAAAATATTGATTTCCCTCGGGCAATCGAAGCGTATCCTCCGTCTCCATTACCTGTCCAGTTTCAATCACCTGTTGAAGAGAGTCCTCCCATGGCTCGATTCCCTCCATCAATATG
Source organism: Anaerolineaceae bacterium (assembly GCA_018056725.1). Taxonomy (GTDB): domain Bacteria; phylum Chloroflexota; class Anaerolineae; order Anaerolineales; family Anaerolineaceae; genus UBA6107. Next base: position 754 of record JAGPFF010000043.1, on the reverse strand, counting down.
CCACATTCTTGAATTGTTTTCCCCAAATAATCATCCGCTTGGATCAAACCCGATACCGCGGCTGCCTGATTGATAAACATAAAGCGTTTATTTAGATCGAAACGAACAATCAAATCTGGTGAATTTTCGGTAAGGGTGCGATAATCTTCTTCCTGCTTCCGCAGGGCTTCCTCCGCTCTCTTACGAGCGGTAATATCCACCAGGATAAGCTGGATTGCTTGCATCCGCTGATATTCCAATGAAGTCGCCATCACTTCTACAAAAATTGAGCTTCCATCCAGGCGGATATACTCATTCTCGACCGGATAAATTCCTTTTTCTCCTGCAAGCACTTTGTTCAATCGGCGCATGGTCTCATCGTATTTTGAGGGTGCAACGATCTCCTCATACTTCCTGCCGCGAATCTCATTTATATCTTTCGCACCCAGTAGCTGAGCACCTGCCGGATTGACAAACTGGATAATCCCCTCCGAAATGACCAGAAATCCTACCGGCGCGACATCCAGTAGCAGCCGGTACCGCTCTTCGCTTGCCAGAAGTTCACGTTCCGCTTTTCGCCATTCCGTAATGTCCCGTGTGGTACTCAGAACATGCGGCTCCCCATTAAAAGTAATCATTGATGCCGTAATAAGACCGTCCAGAATCTTTCCATTTTTGGTATGAAACTGTGCCGGGTATTCCTCAATATGCCCAACGCGGTTAATGGCATCGTTGATCGCCAGCAAATCATTAATGTTTTCCCAGATATCAATAA
>JAGPFF010000079.1 GCA_018056725.1 Anaerolineaceae bacterium | reverse complement strand
TTTCCGGTTGGTTGATGAGTTTGTTTTCGGTGCGATTGGGGGTGAACCAGCATGTTTCTGGTTTAGGCATCACCTTATTGATGACCGCGTTATCGCTTTTTGGTTTCAGGGTCATCTTTGGGGAAAACCGCATTCTTCCTTCCATCGAACCCTTCAAACAGCTTAGCATTTTCCCCAACAACCCCGTACTCGGACCGATCTTTTCGCAATATGCCCTGACCTACATTGCCATTGCTCTTGTCCCGATTGTCTGGTGGGTGGTATTTCGCACGAACTTTGGTTTGAATTTACGTTCGGTGGGTGACAATCCTGAAGCCACAGATGCGGCAGGAATTAATGTCTACCGATTGCGCACCATCGCCCTGGTCATTGGGGGTGGGTTGATGGCAGTAGGCGGTTCGTTCCTTTCCGTAGCACAGCTTGGCTCCTTCACCTTTGGCATCGTTGCCGGGCGCGGCTGGGTGTGCATTGCCTTGATCATTTTTGGCAACTGGCACCCGGTAAAGGTTTTCCTTGGGGCGCTTCTCTTTGGCGGGGTGCAGGCTTTGCAGTCACGGTTGCAGGTAACCGGCTTGAACCTGCCCTATGAACTTTTCCTCGCGCTGCCGTATATTGTGACCATCCTGGCGCTTACGCTTACCGGTCGCAATGCCTCCTACCCGGCAGCTCTGCTCAAGCCCTACAGGCGGGAATAAACTTCAACAACCAAGACTCAAAAACATGCAAATCAAAAGATTTGCATGTTTTAATTTAATTTTAGGATTACATGACAATTCACTATAGAAGATGCTAAAAGTATCACTTGAAAAGGCAGACGGAACTGTATAAACTAAAATAGTTTCAGTATTATTTCCAAAATATAAATGGAGGTTGTAATGGCGCAAGAGATACCAGAAGCTGAGGGAACACAGGGATCCTTTGAGAAGCTAAAAGAGCTCCGCAAACAAAGCAAAATGGGTGGTGGCGAAAAGAGGATCGAAGCACAGCATGCAAAAGGCAAGTTGACTGCTCGTGAACGAATTGATCTTCTACTGGATAAAGGTTCGTTCCAGGAGATTAACGGTCTGATGGTCAACCGGCATACCGATTTCGGTATGGATAAAGAGAAATACCCGGGCGATGGTGTGGTGTCAGGCTTTGGCACCATCAGCGGTAGAAAAGTTTGCGTTTACGCGCAGGATTTCACAGTGATGGGCGGCTCTTTTGGTGAAGTTGCCGGTCAAAAAGTTGCGCGCATTATGGACCTGGCGATGGAAGTAGGCGTTCCTATAATCGGCATCAACGATGGTGGCGGCGCCCGCATCCAGGAAGGCATCTTTAGCCTGTATGCGTATGGTGAAGTATTCTACCGCAACGTTCAGGCTTCCGGCGTCGTGCCCCAAATCAGCGTCATTATGGGACCCTGCGCCGGTGGTGGGGTTTACTCTCCCGCTCTCCAGGACTTCATCATCATGACCCAGAACATGGGTAACATGTACATCACCGGACCGGAAGTGATTAAAGCAGTCACCAATGAAATCGTAGATCACGAGACTCTCGGTGGCGCTACAACTCACACCACCATTTCCGGTGTGGCGCATTTCCTGGGTCAGGACGAACAGGATACCTTCAACATCATTCGCAAGATCCTTGAGTATATTCCTGACAACAATGCCAGCAGCGCTCCCATTGTTCAGACTGATGACAGCCCCTTCCGCGCTGACAAGGAACTAAACACTCTGGTACCCGCTGATCCCAACCAGACTTACGACATTCGTGACGTCATCAACCGCGTCGTCGACATCGACTCTTTCTTCGAAGTGCATCAGAACTTCGCCACCAATGCTGTCGTTGGTTTTGCTCGCCTGAATGGTGAAAGTGTCGGTATCGCGGCTAACCAACCCGCTTCTATGGCTGGCGTTCTCGATATCAATTCGTCAGACAAGATTGCCCGTTTCGTCCGCTTCTGCGATGCCTTCAACATTCCTGTTATTGCCTTTGTTGATACCCCGGGATTCATGCCTGGCACGCATACCGAGCACAACGGCATCATTCGCCATGGCGCAAAGATCCTCTACGCGTTTTCCGAAGCGTCCGTTCCCAAGATCTCTGTCGTGACACGCAAAGCTTACGGTGGTGCTTATATTGTTATGGGCAGCAAACACCTGCGCGCCGATATGACCTTCGCATGGCCGAACGCAGAGATCGCTGTGATGGGTGCCAGTGGTGCGGTTAACATTCTGCATGGTCGTTCACTCAAGGAAAAATCCCCTGAAGAAGCCAAGCAGTTGAAAGCTCAATTGATCGCGGATTACGAAGATAAGTTCTCCAATCCGTACCAGGCTGCCTCAGCCGGTTTTATTGACGAAGTGATCCTTCCAAGCGAAACTCGTCAACGTCTGATCGCCACCCTGGACATTCTCAGGAACAAACAGTCCACCTCTCCTGCCAAGAAACACGGAAATATCCCACTGTAATAGAAAGGAAAAGGATAATGGAACCTTCTTTAAGTCTTGCTTTAAAAGTGGCTGCGGTTGGATTGGTGGTCCTTCTGGTTGTACTGTCACTTCTTGCCGGTATTATTTACCTGCTTACCAAGTACGTGGTTGACAAAAAGGAAGAAGAAGAGGCAGTCGTAGAAGAAAGGGCTGTTGAACCAGCAGCTGCCATTGAAGAGTCCAAGACAGAAATCTCACTGGCAGCCGCGGTTGCCGTTGCGATCGCGCGCGCTCAGGCCGAAATCCAGACCGTAGCAACAGAAATCTCAGCCGGAGAGGTGAACGCCTGGCGTCAGTTCGGGCTGCAGCGCCGGCTTAACCAATCATCCACCATCAGGAGAACGAAATGAAACAATATCGTATTACGATCAAAGATACAACATATGATGTTGAGATCCTTGACGATCCGCGTAGCGAAGAAGTAAAGGTAAAGGTGAATGGTGAGGAACTCATTGTTGCAACCGAAGAAGTGACCAGGACTGAAACCAAAGGAGCAGCGGCTGCTGCCCCTGTTGTTCGGAAAGCGGCTCCTGCCACGGCTCCTGCACCAGCAGCCGTTGTATTTGCCGGCCCAGGCACCATCAAATCACCCTTACCCGGTGTTGTTAATTCGATCAAGGTGCATGCCGGCGATAAAGTAAAGGCAAATGATGAGATCTGCGTAATCGAAGCGATGAAAGCCATGAATATTATCCGTGCTCCGAAAGATGGAACAGTAACCCGGATCCACGTGAATGTTGGAGCCCAGGTACCTTACGGTGCACCTCTCATGGATATCGAGTAGGCGGAAAGGATACTATTATGGGTTTCGATCTATCAGGATTACTTGGAGGTCTTCTCGATATCACCGTACCGCAATTGATCATGGTGGTCGTGGGATTGATTCTCATGGGCCTTGGTATCTTCAAGGATTATGAGCCTACCCTCCTGATCCCAATCGGTTTCGGCTGTATCTTGGGAAACCTGCCCGTTGCTGTCAACATGGTTGGCGAAAATGGTCTGTTCGGAGTCCTTTACAAGGCTGGCATCAGCAACGAGCTTTTCCCTCTCCTTATCTTCCTGGGCGTTGGTGCAATGCTCGATCTGCGCCCCCTGCTCAGCCAACCCATCATGTTCATCATGGGTGCCTTCGCTCACCTGGGCATTTTCGCAACCCTCATCGTTGCGTTGCTCCTGGGCTTCAACCTGGCTGAATCAACTGCCATCGGCATGATTGGTGCAATCGATGGTCCGACAGTCATTTATGTAAATGGAAAATTGGGTGATTTGTTCGTTACACCGGGGCTCGCGGCAGCCATTGCGGTTACCGCTTATTCTTATATGAGCCTGGTTCCCATCATTCAACCCCCGCTGATGAGACTGTTCACAACGAAGAAGGAACGGGGGATCCGTATGGAATACACCCCGCGT
>JAGPFF010000007.1 GCA_018056725.1 Anaerolineaceae bacterium | reverse complement strand
GATAACAATGAATGGGGCAATTGGCGCAGGTAGGCTTGTTCCCTTGATACGGACAGTGGTCAATGCGCTGGAACGCATATTGCTCAAGTTGGGCACATTCCCCACACAGATCGGAGGAAGATGAGAAATGGTTTGCCTGGCAATACATGGCGATCATCACCGCAATAGTATGGCGCTCTCTCCTCACGCGTTTCTCGTTTCGATTCATGCGTGCAATGATATCCTTTCAAATGGGAACATAAAATTAATCCAATGCGAGATCATCGAATTCAAACAAGATCATGCACGGGAATCATCAAACCGTATGCCCGGGCGCAGGCTGAAAAAAAATAAAGCAGGATCGATTCAAAACTGGAACCGCTTAAAATCAAGCAGCTTCTTCTACGGGTGATTCTTCTTCGGATTTACCAAAATCGAGCACTTCTCTCACCTGCAAACCCGGCTGTTGGGGTCCGATGATTTTTTGTTCTTCGAGGGTATCGATCAGGCGGGCAGCGCGGTTGTAACCGACGCGAAGACGTCGCTGCAGCATGGAAATGGATGCTTTCCCTTCACGGCGCACCACAGTGATCGCTTCTTTAAGCATCGGGTCGCCATCCATGCCTTCTTCACCGAAGAAAGAACCTTGCTTGAGGGGGGTGCCCGAGGGGAAGGTATCAAAGGTGGCATTCAACAATTCCGGCGCGCCTTCCGCCCGTCGGTTGGCAGCAATCAGCTTCCAGGCATCCACCAGCCGTTGAATTTCCGAATCAGAAACATAGACACCCTGCAGGCGCACCGGAGCGGCAGCATCCGGTGCCTGGTAAAGCATATCGCCACGACCAAGAAGCGTTTCAGCGCCAGGTTTATCAAGAATCACCCTGCTGTCGGTGCCAGAAGCCACCATAAAGGCAACCCGGGCAGGAAAATTGGCTTTGATCACGCCAGTGACTACATCCACCGAGGGACGCTGTGTGGAGATGATGAGATGAATACCCGTCGCACGGGCTAGTTGAGCGAGACGGGTGATACTTTTTTCTGTTTCTTCAGGAGCCAGCATCATCAAATCAGCCAGCTCATCAATGACAACGACCAGGTAGGGCAGGTATTCATCCCCCTTCAGGTTGTAATCCACAATGTTGCGCACGCCCGCTTTGGAAAACCTTTTATAACGTGAGTCCATCTCACGTAAGACCCATTGCAGTGCTGCTCCTACGCGATCTGCATCCACCACTACGGGGGCAAGGAGATGCGGAATGCCATTATAGCCGGTGAGCTCCACCCGTTTGGGGTCAACCAGTACCAGGCGGAGATCCAGAGGGGAGTTATTAAGCAGAAAACTGGTGATGATGGCATTGACAAGCACTGATTTACCTGAGTTGGTGGTACCGGCAATGAGCAGATGCGGCATTGCCGTCAAATCGGCACATACTGGTCTTCCAGCCACATCCTTACCAAAGGCAAAACGTAAATTAGATTTTATTTTCTTAAACGCATCCGTTTCAATCACTTCACGCAATGAGACGAGCGATAACTCGGAATTAGGAACTTCGATGCCAACGTATGCCTTGCCAGGGACGGGAGCCTGGATACGGATGCTGGGGGCAGAAAGCGCCAATGCCAGGTCATCCGCAAGACTGACGATTTTCGCCACACGAACGCGGGTGCGACCGGTGCGGGTTTCAATGAACTCCGGTTCAACACCATACTGGGTAACAGCCGGACCGCGATGGATTTCGACGATGCGGGCGGGTGCGCCAAAAGAAGCCAGCGTCTCCTCAATGACCCGGGCACGGTCGCGATCATAGTGAGATTGCACCGCAGCAGGTGTAGCCGGGTCTAAAATATCAGCCACTGAAGGGATTTGCCAGGGGACTACTGGTGCGGTGATGTTGGTATGCACAATCGGCGTTGTTTGTGGATTAGCGGTGTTGGAACGGAGAGCAGCTTCAGCAGCTATCGAACCATGAACCGCAGACTTCACTTCACGGGTTGAACGGCTGGCGACTCCAGTGACCAATTCATTGGTCAGATCCAGTGGGGTGAACCCACCAGGCAGATCTGGGTGTTTTTCCCGTTTCGGGTGATAGGCTTTGGCTTTTCCAAAATCAAAAAGAGGTTGACGTGCTGGGAGAGGTTGTGGGGAAGGCTCTTTTTTAAAACGAGCAAAGAATAACCGCAGTTTTTCCGCCAGTTCCGGTAAGGGTAAATTGACGATAAAAAGAATGGCTACCACCAACCAGGCGAAAAGGAAAACACCTTCGCCGGCACGTCCCAGCGAATTAGCCAGCAGCCGGTCAAAGAAGGCGCCTACATAACCGCCTCCCAACCCTTGCTTAGCTGAAGGGAACCCCCCCTGTTCAAAGAAATGAAACCAGCTGAGGATGTTGAAATAAAGCAGAAACAAACCAGAAATCCGCCAGGTGGAAATCTTCGGGAAGCGGTCATATTTGCGAAAGAGCAGTGTCAACCCGGCGATAATGGCAGCAATGGGAAGAATGACACCGCCCCACCCGGCAATTTGCCCGGTTGTCTGAGCAATCCAGCCGGTAAGGGGTCCGGTTTCACTGGCAAAGAGTGCCACGATCCCCAGTGCACCCAGCAGTACGATCACTCCACCAATAAAATTCAGGCGTTGATCAAGTGTCAGCGTGGAACGCGAATACGCCTGCTTGCGCCGTGACGAGGAACGACTGGCACGCGGGGTACGAACGTAGGATTTACGCGATGATTTCGATCTAGCCATGAGTCTCCATGCTCCGCACCAAAAGGGATGCATGTTCCATACCATTTTATCATTTCCGCAGCTTGCAGGAGCATCAGCTGCAATTTTATGGCGAAATTTAAGGGGAGAATCTCAGCAGGAAACTGACAGAGCTTTCGCAAGCAAGCGGCTTGTGGATTCAAAAGCAAGTGGGGGTAAATGATCTAGCGGGAACCAGGCTGCCTGATCGGCATCATCCGCCGCCCGTAGGGTGCCATTTAGAATATGGGCGCGATAGATGATAAAAATATCCGAACCACGGCTATGTTCCCGCCCGGTGAGTAGATCAAAGAGTCCATCCAGTTCAGCATTCAAACCAGTTTCTTCGCGGCATTCACGCAAAGCAGCCGCAGCCGGATCTTCAAACGCATTGACAAAACCAGCGGGAATACTCCAGGCGCCCTGATAAGGGTCAAGGGTGCGCTGAACAAGAAGCACTTCCTTGCCCCGCAGGATCAACACGCCAGCGGCGACTTTTGGATCTTCATAGTGCACCCAACCACAATTCGGGCAGACAGGTCTTTTTTCCCCCATCACCATGCGCTCCTCAAGCGCGGTGGCACAGAGCGGACAATAGCGGAAACGTTGATATTTATGTGGCTGGGGTTCCACTTAATGCCTTTTCAGTACAAGGGCACCAGCGCCAGCGAGAATGGCAGTCAACGCCGCTGCAGCCATGACCAAGGTTCTAGTTGGAGGAAATTGGCTGGTTTCATTTTCCGCCACCTGGGTGCCGACCATCTTACCACGCTGCTGTTCCTCGGGCAATCCGAGGATGAGATTGGAAAGATCAGAGCCTTGCGCACTTTTGCTTATGGATTCCGCGGCAGGGGTTTCAGCCAGGGCGGAAATAGAAGGTTCTTCAGTAGTTGTAGGGCTTGAACCCAATAGCCTTTCAGGTATGGAAGTTTCAGCCGGCACAGGTTCCTCCGGCAGCGGGGCTGTTAGCACTTCCGTTGCAGCAGGTTCGGGGGTCACATCCGAAGTGCCACCGCCAACCGCGGTATCTGAAACATCCCAGCCTGGACCGCCAGCGCCACCAATGCCATCCCCGCCAGTGTAATTCTCGATGCCAAAACTATCACCCCCTCCACCCATGCCGTACGCCGGGTTCCAGTTGATGATGGCAGGAGCAGTGGTTAGCGCGGTTCCTTCCACCGGAAGGCTCATTTGTTCAGCTTGCGGAGCCATTGCCACGGGGGCGGCGGTTTTCGAAGTTCCAAAGAGGAAGGAAGAAGAGAAAACGATCACCAGCAGTAAAGCTGCGGCGATCGAGACAAAGCTCAAAGCGGGTTGCAGCCAGGGAACACGCCGTGTAGCAGGAACCTGCGCAGCCGAAAGGGTGAAATTGTGGGGAGCACGTTTTTGAGGTAAAGCCCTCAGCAATCTTCGGGTATAAGCCATTTCTTTATAAGTGCTATTGAATAACGGGTCAGATTCAACCCGGGCTTTCACTCGCTCTTTTTCCGAGTCGGAAAGGCGCTCGTCAAGATAAGCAGAGATTAATAAAATATCACGATCCGTGAGTCGTTCAGCCATCAGCGGTCTCCACCATCAAGACGAAATTGAGGAGGAAGAAGTTCCTGAAATTTTTGAAGGCAATCACGCAGTTTTAAGCGAGCACGTGCCAGCCGGCTTTTCACGGTGCCAAGCGGAGAATGAACCGATTGAGAGACTTCCTCATAATCCATCCCCTGCACATCCACCAGCACCACCACGGCGCGGAATTCAATGGGTAGATTCTCCAGACAGTGCTGCAGGGCATGTTCAAGTTCAGCCTGGTCGAATACTTCATCAGGCTGTGGATCACTGGAGCGGAGCCACTGCGCGGATTCCATTTCTTCACCATCCTCCGGGCTGACAGGTTCGAGAGAAATGGTTGGACGTCGCTTTTGGCGGCGCAATTCATCATAACAACCGTTGGTGACCATGCGCAGAACCCAGGATTTGAAGGAACCCCCTCGATAAGTACGCAGATTCTTATATGCAGAGATAAAGGCGTTTTGCACTGCATCTTCCGCCAGATCTTCATCGGCGAGCATGCGATAGGCAACGTTAAACGCCAGGTCTTGATACGCCAGAACCAGGCGATTGAAAGCCTCAAGATCCCCTTTGAGCGCGTCCGCAATCAGAGCTTGTTCTTCCATGATCGATTTATTGTATCTTAATAATCCTTGAAAGATTCAGACGAATCGATCCGTCAGTATTTCTCCCATCCTTCCCGGCTGCCCCTTCCGTGATGATCACTTCCCATAATTTTAAGAGAATTCAATTATCATCCGGTGTGCCACATCCCTCCCTTCTTTGCTTGACAGACCGTTTAGGAAAGGTATAATCACAACAATCCGACCCGCCCGGGAAAAGGTGCCCGGCTATTCCTCCAGAGAGCCGCTGATTGGTGCAAAGCGGCAGGAAAACCAGGCATTATCCAACCCGACGCCCTTAATGGGCAGGTCGTCTCCGCAGGGGTCCCGTGACCGTAAGGAGACCGGCAGCACCGTTATCGCAAAAAGAGGCTCAGTTCTTCCGAGCGAATGCAGGTGGCACCACGAGCGCGCCCCTCGTCCTGCAAATGGATGAGGGCGTTCCTTATTAAGAAGAGGTACACCATGCTTGATTTGAATCTCATTCGTGAACAACCTGAAGTGCTACGCAAGGCATTAGTTGACCGCCAAATGGATAGTGATGTGGTCGATACCTTACTTGCATTAGATAGTCAAAGGCGGCAGCTGCTGGTAAAAGTGGAAAGCCTGAAAGCACAACGGAATGCCGTTTCAAAAGAGATCAGTCAGACTCGCGATGCTGCACTCAAACAGGAAAAGATCCTGTCAATGCGCGCAGTCGGGGACGAGATCGCATCACTTGATGAGACTACACGCCAGGTGGAAGACAAATTGCAGACATTACTGGCTTCGATCCCCAATATCCCTGACCCCTCCACGCCAATTGGTAAGGATGAAAACGAAAACATCGTCCTTCGCACACATGGCAGGCTGCCAGAGTTCACCTTTACTCCCCTTCCCCATTGGGAGCTGGGTCCAAAGCTTGGCATCATCGATTTTGACCGGGGGGTAAAGTTGACCGGGTCACGCTTTTATATCCTCAACGCGGCTGGAGCCCGACTGCAGCGGGCACTGATCGCCTGGATGCTGGATTTGCACAACCGGCAGGGTTATGAGGAACGTTACACGCCTTTCATGGTGAAAGCGGAAACCCTTTTTTCTGCGGGACAGTTGCCGAAATTCATCGACAATCTGTATCACGATGTGGAAGAGGATTTATGGATGGTGCCCACGGCGGAGGTTCCGCTGACTGGCATGTACCGTGACGAGGTGTTGGAAGAGGAAACCTTGCCCCAACGCTTCACTGCCTATACACCCTGCTTTCGGCGTGAAAAGATGAGCGCCGGACGGGATGTGCGCGGGATCAAACGCGGGCATCAGTTCGACAAGGTGGAGATGTACATTTACTGTCGCCCTGAAGAATCGATGCGCGAACTGGAGAAGATGCTCGCCGATGCTGAAGAAACCTGCTCGCTACTCGGGCTGCCCTACCGCATCAAACGACTTTGCACAGGAGATCTGGGGTTCAATGCACGCATCACCTATGATGTGGAAGTTTGGGCTGCAGGTTGTGGCGAATGGCTGGAAGTATCCTCTGTTTCGAACGTGGGAGATTTTCAGGCGAGGCGCGCCAACATTAAATATAGACCTGCAGATGGCAGCCGCAACCAGCTGGTGCATACCCTGAATGGGTCGGGTCTGGGCATGCCGCGCACCCTGATCGCCGTGCTGGAGAATAACCAGCAGGCAGACGGATCCATCCGTGTACCGGATGTCCTCCTCCCCTGGATGGGCGGCATTGAGGTAATCCAGTAACACATGCAAACTATAGCCACTTCCTCCTGGTTCATCCCTGTGCTGTCGGTGATAATGGGGATTGGACTGCTGAGTTTGCTTGTCTATATTATTCCCGGCTTGACCATCATCTGGCTGGCAATACTCGCCTATGGGATCGTTACGGGTTTCAGCCTCCCTTCAGGGATACTTTTTGCCTTTATCACCCTTTTAATGATCGCGGGGAACCTGATCGATAACCTCTTCATGGGGGCACAAGCGAAGAAGACCGGCGCAAGCTGGGTAGCGGTGGGGGTGGCGTTGGCAGCAGGACTTGTCGGCACCTTTGTGTTGCCGCCATTTGGGGGAGTGCTTTTCGCAGTCGTCGGTATCTTGATCGTGGAATGGATCAGAAAAAGGGATCTGAATGAAGGCGCAAAATCAGCCGGCGGGATTTTAAAAGGTTGCGGGTTAGCAGTGGTGACCCGGTTCGGAATCGGGGTTTTGATGATCGGGCTTTGGGTGGTGTGGGTGATCTGGCTTTAATGCTGGTTTTCGGAATCATCCCGAGGGCGGGGTAAATTTCTGCTTTGCTGGATTTGCTTTTTTTGATTTGTTAAGCCAGCAAAGATGCCCGCCGCGAAACCCAGAATGATGAGCATCAGGTACATGGAAAAGCCAACCATGGCGAAGAGTTTTTTCCCAAGGACGAAAAAAACAACCACCATCACTACAAGCAAAGTGCTGACCAATGAAATGCTGAACGTATTGCCTCGAATGCGGCGCGAAGTCTGATAACCAGCAATGACCAGTAGGAAGAAAACCAACACTCGAAACAACATATCAGACTTTACCCTGCATCCGGGAGAAAAGACACTGATAAAGGACGATTGAACCCGCTACTGCTGCGTTGAGGGATTCAATATGACCACGCATCGGCAAACTGAGTAGATAATCACAGGACTGGCGCACAAGAGGACGGATCCCCTCGCCTTCATTCCCAACCACCACCGCGATCGGTCGGTTAAGCGGTATTTGTTCCGGAGACAAGGCGCCTTCCTCGCCCGCTAACCCAACAACCCATGCCCCTGCCTGTTTTATTTGATCCAGCGCCTGGGTGAGGTTTCCCTGTGCCACGAGCATATGCTCAGACGCACCTGCGGAAGCAATTACCACGGCAGGTGTTACTTCAGCAGCCCGGTGCTGTGGCATGACCACGCCATGTACACCTACGGCTTCCGCTGTCCTCAGCAGTGTGCCAAGATTCTGCGGATTTTGGATCACATCCAACACTAAAACAAACAGATCCTCACCTTTTGCAGCCGCAGCCTCGAGAATATCTGCCAGATCCACATAAGGATAGCCGCTAACCTCCACTGCAACTCCCTGTGGATTCTCCCCTAATCGATCCAGACGCTCGCGTGTCACACGCTCCAAAGGAATTTTGTTTTTCTCGGCGAGGCGGATGATTTCAAGAACCCGCCCTTTTTCTTCCACTCCGGTAGCCAGCAACAGGCGAAATACCTGGCGTCGTTTTGCCAGCAACACTTCCATAACCGGGTTTCGACCCGTGATCCATTCTTTCATGAGCAGGTCATTTCCAGTGCCAGGAGGTACCCTCTTTGCTATCCTCCAACACCACACCGAGTTCAGCCAAGCGGTCACGAACCTTATCGGAAAGCTGCCAGAGTTTGTTGGCGCGCAAGTCCTGACGGATCTCAATCAGCAGGTTGATAACTTCATCTGCAGAGTGATCCGAAACAGATTCTTGTTCCAGGGTAAGACCGAGAACGGAGGTCAGTTCACGTAGTTTTGCTTGAGCGGCGGCAAGTTGGTCGTTGGTGGCACCTTCCGTACGGTTCTGGTTGATCATCCGAACCAGTTCAAAGAGCTGTGCCAACGCACCCGCTGAATTGAAATCATCATCCATGGAGGCAATGAAACCTTCCGTGGTTGCTTCCACCTGGCGGTTGAGAGAATCCAGCACGGATTGCGCCACCCCCGTTGAGCCTGGCAATGCTGGCTTCAATCCTGAGCGAAGGCGCTCAATTGCCCGTTCCGCCTGAACGAGAATTTCTTCGGAATAAGAAAGTGGGTTGCGATAACCGGAATTAAGCACGAGCATGCGCAGCGCATCGGCTGGATGATGTTCAAGAAACTCTTCAATAGTGACCAGGTTGCCAAGGGATTTGGACATCTTCTCGCCGCTCAATTGAAGCATGCCATTATGAATCCAGTAGCGAGCAAAGGGTTTGCCGGTAAAACTCTCACTCTGGGCAATTTCATTTTCATGGTGCGGAAAGATCAGGTCATTTCCGCCACCATGAATATCAATCTGCTCACCCAAATGATTGAGGTTCATCGCTGAGCATTCAATATGCCAGCCTGGGCGTCCCTTCCCCCACGGGCTTTCCCAGGCAGGTTCACCTGGTTTGGCGGCTTTCCACAATGCAAAATCCATCGGGTTTTCCTTGCGCGCATCCACCTCAATGCGAAAGCCGGCTTGCATTTCCTCCACTCGCCTGCCCGAGAGCTTGCCATATTCTGGGTCACGGCTGACGCGAAAATACACATCCCCATCCACCGGGTAGGCGTATCCCTTGTCAACCAATCCTTTAATCATGGTGATAATTTGATCCATTTCACGCGTGGCACGTGGGTTGACCGTTGCTGGCAGGATATTAAATCGCAGCAGGTGATCCTCAAACTCACGAATATACATCTCACCAAGGGCAAAGGGATCCATCCCCTTTTCATTGGCTCGCAGGATGATCTTATCATCCACATCGGTGAAATTCATCACATGACGCACCTGATAGCCGCGAAACTCCAGGTATCGTCGAATAATATCAAACACCAGGGCGGACATGGCATGACCAATATGGGCTTTGGCATAAACGGTTGGACCGCAGACATACATGCTTACTTTGCCGGGTTCAAGAGTTTTAAATTCCTCAACAGAACGGGTCAGCGTATTATAGACTTTCATCGTACTCCTGCTTTGCGAAGGCTAGTTGTTTTCTTCCGGTCTGGCAAAGATCATTCGTCCGGCAGCGGTTTGCAGCACCTTGGTTACGACAACCTGGATCGAACGGTCAATATATTCACGACCATTTTCCACCACCACCATGGTGCCGTCATCCATATAAGCAACGCCCTGACCGGGTTCACGCCCTTCCTGGATGACTTGAACCGTCATCATCTCACCGGGTATCAAAACCGATTTTACCGCATTTGCCAGTTCGTTGACATTAAGGACCGTCACACCCTGCAGTTCGGCAATGCGGTTGAGATTGTAATCGTTGGTCAGGATAGGGCAGCGCAGCTGTCTCGCCAGGACAACGAGCTTGTCATCCACTTCGCGCATCCCTTCCACATCAATATCGCTGATGCGGACGGGGATATTCGGTTCTTTTTGCAATGTGGAGAGAACTTCCATCCCGCGACGACCTCGTTGGCGGCGGAGATTATCGGGAGAATCTGCGATATATTGCAATTCATTCAGCACGAAGCGGGGAATGAGCAGAGATCCGGGCAGGAAGCCGGTGCGGGATATGTCCGCGATGCGCCCATCAATGATCACACTGGTATCAAGAAGGATTGTACGGCTCTCCGCCCAGGAGGACCCGGAATTGCCCTCTTTATCCGGCGTTTTGCCACCGCGGATACTGGTGATGAAGCCAAAGATATCCTGCTGGCGCATCCGGAAAATGGAGATGCCAAGGTAGGCAAAGAATACCGCCCCGATGAATGGCAAAATGCTGCCAAATGGATCTGGTAGCAGAGAAAGCGGGAAGGACAGCAGTGCCGCTACAATCAATCCCACGACCAAGCCGATGAGCGAGGCGAGAAGAGATTGAGTGGTGGATTTAGCGAGGGCGTTGCGGATCGCCCGGGCTGGGCGGGTAGTGAAGTAGGGGGTAAGGATCAGCCCAAGCAAGGCACCGAGCAAACCGAATAGAAAACGGTATTGCTCCACTGGCATTGCACCAGTTGAGGGCGCATTCAAATTTATCATTTGCCCCACTTGTTGACCCCAGATGCCCCCCAGTATTGACAAAATGACCATGCCAAAAAGACGAAGAATGAATTCTAAAGACATAATAATTGCTCCAAAAAATGAAATGAATGAAATGAATGAAATTGTTAATGAACGGAATGATTGCGTAATAACAATAATAAATAATGTAACATGATAATAGCATTCAAAGTCGACTTCGTCAATCAGGAATTTGAAGAACCCTGACAAAAGGGAATTTGTTGACACTCATATACCGCTATGATAAAATTTCTTCACTCGCCCCCATCGTCTAGCGGCCCAGGACGCGGCCCTCTCAAGGCCAAAACAGGGATTCGAATTCCCTTGGGGGCACTTTACAGGGTGCTCCGTTAGGGGCACTTTTTTTATCCCTTTTTCATTGGTCAGCTAGAGTTCTGTAGCGGTTAATCTCAGGTGGATAAATGGCATCAGAAGACTGAAAAAAAGAAATGCCAACATCTATGAGGTCTTCCTTTTCATCAAATTTTTATAACTGCCAGAGTTTTACTGACTCCTGAGGATGTGCGGAATGGCATCCCTTTTGCAGGCTGCAGCCAGCACACCCATCTGAACAGGCTTGATACTGCTTCAAACGACCCATTTGTTGTAATTGATCAAGCATCATTCTCACCATTTCAGGAGTGGTATCAAATTCACGTGCCAGAGACTCCACTTCCAGAGTCCCGCCACGGTTAATCCGATCAAGGAATGCTTCGAGCATACTTACGCTCCGATCCAAACCGCCAGATGATAAACCACCACACCGGCAAAGAGTGAG
Organism: Anaerolineaceae bacterium; assembly: GCA_018056725.1. Lineage (GTDB taxonomy): Bacteria > Chloroflexota > Anaerolineae > Anaerolineales > Anaerolineaceae > UBA6107. Next base: position 52,091 of record JAGPFF010000007.1, on the reverse strand, counting down.
ATTAACAAGAGTAACCCAATACTCACCAGCGTCCACTTCCAGGAGTTCGTTTCCTGTTTGATCACTCCCACCGTCGCTGCACAGGGAATGAACAACATGGTCACGACTAAAAACGACAGGGCAGTGGCAGGGGTATAGGTGGCAGCCAACGTATTGGCAAGACCAGCACCGACAGAATTGCCAAAAATAACTCCGAGTGTGGCAATGGCATTTTCCTTTGCCGGGAAACTGGTGATCAGGGCAAGGGTTAACTTCCAGTCAAATCCCATTATTTTTCCAACCGGAGAAAGCCACTGACCAAACCTCGCCAGGAAGCTTGTCTCCAGATTTCCAGCAGGCAGATACGAAAAGACCCAGATCAGCAGGGAGACAGCCAGGATGGTCGTACCCGCCTTTTTCACAAAGGAGAAGGATCGCTGCCCGACGAGCACCCCGATAGTACGAAAATTGGGAATGTGATAAAGAGGCATTTCCATAATGAATGCGGAACGTTGTCCTTTGAAGAGGATGCGGTTAAGAACAACGCCACTCACCACCAGAGTAAGGAGGGAGACCATCACCAACCCCCAGGAGTACCAGAGGGCATTCTTGCCAAAAAAGGTCGGAGCGATGAAAGCGACGACAGCCATGCGTGCGGTGCAAGGGACGAGCGGAGCAATCAGAATGGTAAGCAAACGTGCGGACCAGGATTCAATCACCCGTGTTCCCATAATGGCAGGAACGTTGCAGCCAAAGCCTAAAAAGAGGGGCAGGAAGGATTTTCCATGCAGACCCATGTGGTGCATCAGATTGTCCATGACATACGCCGCCCGCGCCATATAGCCCACATCTTCCAGCAGTGCAAAGGTGGCAAAGAAGATGGCAATGATCGGTAAAAAGGTCAACACGGATCCCACGCCACCGATTAAGCCATCCACAATCATCCCCCGCACCCACATCGGAGAGCTTGCGAGCGCACCAGCAGCTCCGTTCGCCAGTGGCAGAATCAACCAGTTTTCCATCAAATCTTGCAGGGGGGTGCCAAGGGTAAATGTCAGCCAGAACACAATCCCCATTATGCCCGCCAGAATAAATAGACCCCAGACGGGGTGCGCTGCCCAACGATCAAGCCTTTCGGTAATTCCCATCTGACCAATTTTCGATCTGGACACCACAGTTCGAATCATCCCGGCAATCCATTCATAACGCCCTGAAACCACCGCCAGGTAGGCATCCTCATGCTTTTTCAAAATCTCCTCCACCTGCCGCCAGGTGGCATCAGGAAGCATGGTTTGCATCATGCGGGTGATCTCCTGATCGCCTTCAAGCAGTTTAAGCCCGACCCAATCCACAGGGTAAACCGGTGGGACGAAGGCGGAGATTAAAGTGACCAATTGGTGTAATACTTCTTGATGGTCGCCCCGAACAGGTGGGGGATTTGGTGAAGAACAGAGCTTCCCTTCGAGGACCTCCTCAATCATCGGCAATAATTCTTTCACCCCTTCACGCCGTGATGCGACCATGGGAAGGACCGGAATTCCTAATTGTCGCTCAAGGGAGACGGCGTCGATTTGTATTCCTTCCTGCGAAGCGACATCCATCATATTGAGCACTACAATCATCGGTACATGCAGCGGGATCAATTCCGAGACCAGGTAGAGACTGCGCTCCAAATTGGCAGCACTGACCATGGCAAGGAGAACAGCAGGTTTTTCATGCAGGATAAATTCGCGGGTGATGACCTCTTCAGGTGAATTGGCAGTAAGGCTGTAGGTGCCGGGCAAATCGACCAGGCGGATCGTACGGTGATTAAGCGGAAACGAACCTTCAAGCCGTTCGACCGTTTTACCGGGCCAGTTACCAGTGTGCTGGTGGAGACCGGTGAGGAGATTAAAAAGAGTCGATTTGCCCATGTTGGGCTGTCCGGCAAGAGCTACCAGAACCTCTTCTGTCGATTGCTCTGAAAAGGAAGATGGAAGGGTTACAGCCTGCGGTTCACTCATGCGGTAGCCGATCCACCATAATCTTTGAGGCTTCACCACGACCCAAGGCGACACGAGTGCCGCGCACTGTGACCATCAGTGGACCACGACCATAATTCTGGATCATTTCAACCATCACGCCAGGTGTAAAACCCAGAGAGACCAGCCGGTTATTTACAGCACGCCCGTTCTGCAATGAAAGTACCACACCTTTTTCTTCTACATCTAAATCGGATAACCGTAACACCTGTTGAGCGACTGCCATCGATACCTGCCCGGTAAAGAAATGATATAATAAAAATATATTGATCAACATTATTATATACTAATATTATTTATTAGTATATAATAATATCAAGGTTAATAGATGACAAATGTCATTTCAAAGGAAGCAGTGAATATTTCCCCCCTGAGCGAAACAGTTCAGGATTACCTGTCATTGATCTATGTGATGGAACGGGATAATGAAGCCGTGATTGGTGCTCACCTGGCTGACTTGCTGGGGGTGAAACCCCCTACGGTGACCAACACACTCAAGCGGATGGTACGCGACGGTCTGATTACCATGGACCAAAATGGCACTCATCTGACTGAGGCAGGCTGGGCAGCCTCGAAAGTGGTGATGCGCCGCCACATGTTGATGGAATGGATGATGGTGAACACGTTACCCTGGTCCAAATTACACGCCGAAGCCCACCATCTGGAACATGCGATTTCCCCCCAGACCGAAACGGCATTGCTGGAAAAGCTCAGTTACCCAAAGACCTGCCCGCATGGCAACCCCCTGCCCGGTTTTGAAGATGCCGTTGCGAAATGGATCCCGCTGACAGAGATTCATCCTGAGGAATCTTTCATTGTGCGCCGTGTACATGAGCTGGCCGAAGAGAATAACGCCTTCCTGGCGTATCTGGAAACGAACCAGGTCTTTCCAGACTCGCAAGCCAAAGTGATTGAAATTCTGCCATTCAATCAAACCATTACCATTGAGATTAAGGGTAAGCTGGTCACGTTCGGGTATGCCGCGGCGCGTTATATCTTTGTAGAACCCATGTAATTTACCCTTCTCATCGCTTTCAAAAACATCCTTCTCTATTTCATCGCTTCTTCCACTTGCCGGAGTTTACAGCCAGGGGTGAATTTGACCCTTTTTTGGACCCGCCTTTCTGCCTACACGCGTTATGTTGACACATCGCAGAAATGAATCCCGTTTTTCCTTCAATCTCACAGCTTCGTTTTATTGGATACTCCCCAAGATCGTTCTGGAGCAGGAAGGAAAAAGCCCGCGGGAAGGTGGAACACAGAAAAACCCCGGAAGGACAGGCAGTTGGAATCTGTTCCTAATTCGTGGCAAAGCGTAACCAAATTGCCCGTATAATTGGGCGCATGGCTTATTTAAAAGGGAATGACCGGGAAGTATTTGTAAAAAACACTTTTTCAGAGATCGCGCCTCGTTATGTCTTTATGAACCACCTGATGACCGGGGGCATGGATATTTTATTGCGCAAGGAGACAATCCGGCGCGCCAGATTAAGAGCAGGTGAGGTCGTTCTGGATATTGGTTCCGGAACAGGCGACCTGGCACGTGAAGCGCACCGCGCGGAGAAAAATGCCCGCATCACCGCCACAGACATCAATCTGCAAATGATTCTGGCAGCCAATCACTGGGCAGGAATTGACCGTTCTCTAGCCGATGCGCTGCAGTTACCATTCGCCGATGAGCAGTTTGATCTGGTCATGAGCGGTTATCTGGTACGTAATGTATCCGATCTGCAGCGGGCACTCCAAGAGCAATATCGGGTGCTCAAGCCCGGCGGAAGGATCCTCGTGCTGGATATGACCAGACCCAGGCACAACTTCTTCACCCCATTTATCAATATCTATTTTCGGGTCATCATTCCATTCTTTGGGGCAATCTTCAATCGGAATCGTAAAGCCTATACATACCTGATCCAATCCACCGAAAATTTTGTCACCGCGGAAAAACTGCGGGCACAAATGCAGGATTGCGGATTCGAGGAAGTCCACTTTCATATCCGCATGCTGGGCACGATGGCAATCCACAGCGGTCGGAAAGCTATCTCTTAATAAAAATCCCTCCGGTTTTTTGTGAAAATTGCGAATTAATATCCCTTTTAATTAAGATATTGTTCATCTTAATTATCCATAATTTGTTATATAATAAGAATCGAAATCAATTTACTTCGAAAGGACTTCTATGTCTAAATTCTTTGGTCCCTCCTCATTACAAGATGCACCCGCTGTCCGTTTCCTGTTTTCGAATACCAAAATGGCATGGCTATGGCTGGTGGTTCGGGTTTATGTAGGCTACACCTGGCTCACCGCCAGCCTGCACAAGCTGAGTTCACCTGCCTGGATGCAAACTGGCGACGCCATCAAGGGTTACTGGGAAAATGCTGTGAGAATTCCGGAAGCACCCGCCCCTGCCCCAATCTATTACGGGTGGTATCGCTCATTTCTCCAATCTCTGTTGGATAGTGGGGCTCAAGTTTGGTTTGGCAAACTGGTTGCGATCGGTGAATTTCTGGTGGGTATTTGTCTCATCCTCGGTTTGTTCGTCGGCGTTGCCGCCTTCTTTGGCGCCTTGATGAACCTCAACTTTATGCTGGCTGGCTCGCTCGCTTCAGGACCAGTGCTCCTCGTTCTGGAAATTCTTCTCGTCATTGCCTGGAAAATCGCCGGACACTTCGGTCTCAATTATTTCATTCACAAGCGTTTTGGCACCTTCTGGCAACCAGCAGCGCGTAAGCAAACCACTGCTCAATCCTGAATCAAGCGCCCGAAAGGGCGCTTTTTTTATTCCCCTCTGACCTTGCAAAATAAGGGTTTGTTTGATCGAACAAAATTGGGTCTTCTATCGGAGAAATGTTTTCATGAAATCCAACAGGCGCTGAACATCCGCGAAATTGCTGACCATACCCAACGAGATACGGACTGCCCCTGAAGCTTTGGGGTTGAGACACATTCTGAATTCATCATACGTCAACCGCTGCTCATGATCCGGACGGCTGAAACATGAAACGAGTTCACCCGGCTGAATGTGGAGGGCAAGTTCCCCGGCGCCAGGGTTGCAAAAACAACCCGTACGTAGAGAGATATTATGTTGATTCGCCTGTTCCTCGATCCAACGGTGGTCAATGATCCGTCCCTCAGGGTTAAAGAAGTTGACCGTCACCGCCCCCCCGCGTTTTTTAGTATCTGCCGGACCGTAGATCTTGACCAGGGGTTTCCCATTGCTATGGCGCAATTCTTTAAGATTCGTCAGCAGCCATCCGGTAAGGCAACGGACGCGCTCATGAATCAGATCAAGCCCAACAGATTCGAGGTGTGCCAGACCAATCATCACTGCCGGTATGTTCAGATAATCAAGCGTGCCATCCTCGAATGCAGCCGGGGCATCAGCAAGGTAGTGCTTTTCTCCCTGTACCGATGCCACTGTAATTGTGCCCCCGGCAAACCAGGGACGTTGTAATTTATTAATCGCCTGGCGGCGCGCCAGGAGGGCTCCTACACCAGTCGGATATCCAAACATCTTATAAAATGAGATCGGAACAAAATCCGCCGGGTAAAGGCTGAGATCAAGACGATTGGTAGGAGCAAAAGCCGCAGCATCAAGCAGCACATCCCAACCCGCCGCGTGGGCTTTATGAATCCACTCCAATGGGTGTTGTACGGAGGAAAAATTGGATTGCGCTGGATAAGCGAAGAGATGATTGCCGCCCTTATCCGGATGATCAAGATACTCGGCGAGATGATTTTCGTCTACGCGCATTCGGGGTGGCAGCACGGGAAGATAGGTAACCCTGGCTCCTTTCGCTTGCGCATACTCTCGTATCCCGTTGACAGAATTGTGATTATCAAAAGTCAATAAATAGGTACTCTGTTCGCCAAACGGATAGGATTCTCCCACCAGCTTGAGTGCCCCACTGGCATTGGACGTGAAAATTACCACATAGTCATCCGGTGAAGCGTTGAAAAAACGCAGGATGGCAGCGCGCGTTGCTTCAATTTGATCCGTGGAGAGCCGGGACGTTGGATTGCTGGAATGTGGGTTCCCAAAGACCCCTTGCAGCAGGGATTGTTGATGCCGCATTACCTGAGAATCCGCGTAGAGTCCACCGCCAGTATAGTCAAGATAAACATGTCCAGCACGGTCGAGGCGGCTGTAATCACGCTCGCGCAGCTCATCCAGAGATACAGTGGTCAGATATTCAGGATATTTTTCAAGAAACAACGCATAAGGTGTGGATAATTCAGTCATAAACGAATTAAACCATAATTTAACCGGATTGCCGGGCGTTGAATCTGACCAATTAGCCGCATGTGAAAGAGCCCGGAAACGCGAATTTATTATCCGCAGGTATGATGCTAAAAGGTAAATCCAGATCAAATTAACGACCAGGCTTCTCGAATTCCTATCTAGGGGGGAGAAGCACCGATTAAAAAGTCCTTCTTTTGTTGATATTAATTCTTTCATCAGACATACAATTAATAATGTTCAAAAAATGGAAAAAGGAGAGTAAACCATGAGCCAAGAATTGACCTTGCCCTGGGGCAAAGAAAAACTAACCCTCAGCCTGCCTGATCATTGGAAAATCATCGGTAACTATGAACCTGCATCCCTCCCGCCGGTAGCGGATCCAGCTGCCGAGGTAAAGCGCAGCCTGCAATCACCAATTGGCAGTGCCCGACTGACAGAGCGATTACGACCCGGGATGAAAATCACCGTCGTCATTGATGACATAAGCCGACCAACGCCGGTGTCTTTGATTTATCCCCTTGTCTACGATGAACTTCACCAGACTGGGATCAGTGCGGAGTCAATTACCATCGTTCCAGCTATCGGACTTCACCGGGGAATGACCGAGCAGGAAATCAGAGAACGATTGGGCATCGGACCCGACCAGCCGCTCCAATTCGTGAACCCAGATTGCGATGACCTATCAACCCTGGTTAACCTGGGGACCACAAGCAGAGGCACGCCGGTTTGGATCAACCGGCAGGTCGCTGAAGCAGATTTCGTCATTTCGATTGGTTGCATCGAACCTCATATCATCGCCAGTTTTGGCGGCGGTTATAAGAACCTGATTCCCGGAGTTGCCGGCAGAGCGACAACCGCTCATAACCATACTTTGAATTGCCGACCGGATACCTTCAACATGGTCGGGCAGCCCATTTCCGATAATCCCATGCGCCTCGACCTTGAAGAGGGTTGCCAGATGCTCAAACCTCCCGTCTTCATCGTTAATGCAATTCTCAACAACCTGCAAGAGATTGTGCAGATCGTTAGCGGAGATCCGATCATAGCACACCGTGCCGGAGTGGCAACGAGCGCCGATTTGTATGGCATATCGATACCTCGTATGGCGGACGTTGTCATCGCAGATTCCCACCCGATGGACAGCGATTTGCGTCAGGGGGTCAAAGCACTGGCGAATACCGTCCGGGCGCTCAAACCAGGAGGGGTTCTCATATCTCTCGTTCGCGCTGAAGAAGGCGTCGGCGTCTTCGGGCTCGCCAACAGCAAGCTGCCATTCAGCCGGTCCACACTCAAATTCCTCGCCCCACTCCTTTTACCACTCGTCCCCAAGTTAAAGATTAAAGGGCTAGGTGAAGAGGATCGATTCTTCCTTTATTTTGCCCTACAAGCGATGCACCGTGGCGAATTATATTTTTACGCCCCCACAATCCCGGTTGATGTTCAGGGGAATCTGCCTTTCGGTTTGTTCTTCCCGACGGCTCAGGCAGCCATCGCCGCAGCCGCGAAGCGGGCACCTAAAAACGTTGAAGTGATTGTCTTCCCCGGCGGCGGGATTACTTATCCGCAGCTGCCACGATAGCAGGGCACATTCGTTTTTCAACATCACCCCTGTGCCGCTAGAAGCCTCACAGGCGGATTAATATTGCGCTGCGACTTTATCGCTCACAAGATGTATTTTTTCGAACACGAATCCATTTCAAAAAACCTATCTGTCGTTCTGATCCTTTTTCCTTCTTTTACGACTTTTACGAGCTTGAAGGATCAGAACGGCGGTATCGATTTGCCAGAGGTTGAAAATCCGTCCGTGTGTAGATCTACCACATCGACCGAATGTGGTTTTCGTACCTGGCGCCTGGGTGAAAATAGGGAAAAGTGCAACCATTCAGAAACTTGTGGGTTATCTAATTAAAGATTCATTTATTGTTTTAACCAAAACGTTGTTCGACCTGAAATAAGAATATTGCGGGTTTTTGTGCCTTAGAACCCCTCTCTCTGGTAAATAAAAGGAATTCAAAGCCGATCTTTCGGAGGATTTTATGTTCCTGTTTATCGAGAGAAATTACAAAAGAAATTTAGGAGGTAGTAAGCATGATGGACGGAAAAATGATTGCCGTTGTTGGCTTGGGGGCGATCTTACCGGATGCTCAGGATGTGGCATCCTTTTGGAACAATGTTCTAACCAATAAGTCTTCTATCACTGAAGTGCCAGCGGATCGCTGGAATGTGGATCTGTATTACGACCCCGATCCTGCTGCCGTGGATAAAACCTATTCGAAAATCGGGGCTTTTGTCCGCAACACTCCCATTGATCCCTTCAAGCTTGGTCTCGCCATACCACCCAAAGTGCTGGCGGTAATGGATCTGGCGCAACAATGGGCGATTGCTGCCAGCGCCCAGGCACTCAAGGATTTCGGTTATCCCGAAAGACCTTTGGACCCCGAGCGGGTTGGTGTCATCTTTGGCAATGCCAATGGAGGTGAATCTCAATACCGGTCAACATTTCGGGCAAACCTGCCTGAATATCATGCCGCTCTGCAAACGAGCCCGGAATTTGCCAGACTCCCGGCAGAAGTGCGCCAGCAAATTCTCAGTGACATCACGCAGAAAATTCGCTCCAACATCCCCGTCATCACTGAAGATACGATGCCAGGGGAACTTTCAAACATTATTTCGGGGCGTGTGGCAAATGTCTTCAACTTCAGCGGTCCTAACTTTGTCACGGATGCAGCCTGTGCATCCTCGCTGGCAGCTTTGCAATCTGCCATGGATCAGCTGCTGAGTGATAAAGTGGATGCCGTACTGACAGGTGGCATTGACCACCACATGGGTCCGGAATCTTATATCAAATTCAGCAAGATTGGTGCCTTGAGCGCGGACGGTTCACGCCCGTATGCTGAAGGAGCCAATGGGTTTGTTATGGGGGAAGGGGCAGTTGTGATGCTGCTCAAACGTCTGGAAGATGCCGAGCGGGATGGAGATCACATCTATGCCGTGATTCGGGGGGTTGGCGGCAGCTCAGATGGCAAAGGGAAAGGCATCACCGCTCCCAACCCTCTGGGGCAGCAGCGCGCCATCGAACGTGCCTGGAGGGATGCGGGGATCAACCCCGCTCAGGTGGGGCTGATCGAGGGGCATGGCACCTCCACTAAAGTGGGAGATGTCGCCGAAGTCAACAGTCTCAATGCCATCTTCGGCTCGCTGGGTTTGAAAAACGGGTCGGTTGTCTTGGGATCAGTAAAATCCAACCTGGGGCATCTTAAAAGTGCCGCTGGCGCCGTCGGTTTGCTGAAGACCATCCTGGCGCTTCATCATCACGTTCTGCCGCCGTCGGCAAATTTTACAAAACCCAACCCAAATATCGATTTTGACCATCTGCCTTTCAGGGTGCACAGAGAAGTTGAGGAATGGCGCTTGGCGGAGGGAAATTTCCGCTTCGCCGGGGTAAGCTCCTTCGGATTCGGCGGGACGAATTTCCATGTTGTCTTGGAAGAATACTTTCCTGGTGTGAGCGGATCCACCACCGCGGCTTTTTCCATGCCGCGAACGGCAGCAGCTACTGCTGCCAGTATTCCCGCTTCCCCGCTCCGCGCAGCTATGGCAACAGGTCAAGGAATCTCATTAACCCAACCCATGACGACGAGCATTGACATTGAAGGGATCAAAGCGTTTGTACAATCCACCGTGAGTGAAAAAACGGGCTATCCCACAGAAATGTTGGATTTGGATCTTGATCTGGAAGCGGATCTGGGGATTGATACCGTTAAACAGGCAGAGTTATTCGCCACCATTCGCACCCATTTCGGTATCCCGCGTAAAGAAGATCTTCGCTTGACGGACTATAACACCCTGGCAAAAGTGGTGCATTTCGTTGAGGAATCCCTATCTGGACTTGATTCAACAGTGCAAACGAACCAATCGAGCGATAAAGAAGAATCGGAATCCATTCTTGTGAAGCCTGTGGTTGGTGATGAAGCACTGAAACCTTATCAGGGCTTGTTCTTTGCCGCTGCGGATGCGCCGAATGAATTGAAAACAATACTCCAACAGCAGTTGAGCCAATTGCATCAGGGTCAGATTCCTCAATCTTACTGCCCGCAACCCCAGGAGCTCGCACGCCGTGAGCGAATTGCCATCGATTATGCCAGTCCCGAAGAACTTGGCAAACGATTGGAGAAAGCAATCACCGCTTTCGACACAAACACACCGGCTATCTGGAAAGCCCTGCAGGCGCACGGCGTGTATCGTGGCAGCGGAGAACCGGGAAAAGTTGCCTTTCTCTTCCCGGGGCAGGGCTCACAGTACGTCAACATGTTGCTGGATCTGCGTGATACGGAATCAGTGGTGAAGGAAACCTTCGCCGAGGCAGACCGCGTGATGACACCCCTCCTGGGACGTCCACTAACCAGTTTTATTTACACTACAGGCGGAGAAGAAGAGATCAGGCAGGCTGAAGAGGAATTGAAAAACACCGCGATTACTCAGCCGGCAATGCTGACTGCCAATGTAGCAGTAATGCGCATCCTACGCAAATACGGCGTGGAGCCTGATCTGGTGATAGGTCATAGCCTGGGAGAATATGCCGCATTGGTGGCAGCCGATGTGCTCACCTTTGCTGAAGCCCTAGAAGTGGTCAGCGCACGCGGAAGAGAAATGGCAAAAATCAAAGTTGAAGATCCAGGTTGTATGGCTGCCATCTCTGCCCCTCTGGAAAAGGTTCAGGAGACTATCGCAGCAATCTCGGATTATCTGGTAATAGCCAATATCAACAGCCCCCTGCAATGCGTGCTTGGTGGTACGACCAGCGCCATTGAAGAGGCGATCGCCAGATTCAATGCTCAAGGCTACCAGGCAGTGAAAATTCCGGTGTCACATGCCTTCCATACGCGGATCGTGGCACCGGCAAGCGCACCTTTGCGTGAAGTAATTGCGCGCATGGATGTAAAGACGCCGCGCTTGCCCATTGTTGCCAATGTAAGCGGTGAATTGTACCCCACGAGCCGGGAGGAAATTCTCGATCTGCTGGCTGCCCAGGTGGCTTCTCCGGTTCAATTTGTTAAAGGCATGCAAACCCTTTACCAGCAAGGGGCGAGAATCTTTATTGAATCCGGTCCAAAGCGGGTATTGAACGCTCTGGCTGCCGATAATCTCAAGGATAAAGCGGATGTCACAATTATTGCCACCAATCACCCGCGCAAGGGTGGAAAAGCCAGTTTCAACGAAGCCCTGTGCGCCATTTATGCCGCAGGTATTCCCCGGATAAAGCAGCAACCCGCTCCAACAGTCCAGGAACTATCCAGTGAAATTAACCCAATCCCGGTCATGCAGAGCATCAAGCCAGGCACGCCAGGTACATTACCCATTACTGGCTCGGTGGTAATCACAGGAGCCGGACTGGGCTTGCCTGGTCGGGGGCACCGTGTGTTTGAAGATGACAACATCGATCAGTTGCTCAAGGGCGATATGCGCATTGAAGGATTACCCGAAACGACCCGTGAACAGATGCTGGAAAAACACGTTACCCGCCTGGTGAAGAGTGAAGCTGGCGCCGTCATGGAAGAGATTACCAGTTTTGAGCAAACCCTAAAACTGGCAGGACAGGGAGGGGAATTTAACCTGACGGAGGATTTTGGCGTCCCTGAAGAACGGGTGGAAGCCTTGGATATTGCCACCAAGCTTGCCATCGGGGCAGGGATGGAAGCCCTGCGAGATGCAGGTATTCCGTTAGTGCTGCATTACCGCCGTACTTCAAAAGGCACCTATTTGCCCGACCGGTGGAAACTTCCGCAAGCCCTGCAGGATGAAACAGGTGTGATCTTTGCCTCAGCTTTCCCCGGTTTGAACAGCATGGCGCACGAAGCCGACCGGTTCTACCAGAATCGCATCCTGGAAAGCAAACTGCAGGAAATGCTTGCCCTGCAAAGTTCGGTCAACGCACTGGATCCGTCTGGTCAATCCCCCGTGGCAGAGCAAATCCGGCAGCGAGTTCAAGAGTTGGAGAAAGAGATCCAGGATACCCCTTACCAGCTCGACCGGCGGTTTGTGTTCCAGGTGCTTTCGATGGGGCATTCGCAGTTTGCTGAATACATTGGCGCACGTGGTCCAAACACCAGTCTCAATGCCGCATGTGCTACCACCACCCAGGCAGTGGCACTTGCCGAAGATTGGATACGCGCTGGAAGATGCCGCAGGGTGGTGGTGATTGCTGGCGACGATGTCACAAATTCAACCCTGATCAATTGGGTTGGTGCCAGCATGTATGCCAGTGGAGCTGCCACAACCGAAGGCAACCTGCGTTTAGCCGCCTTGCCCTTTGATCGGCGCCGCAATGGACTGATACTGGGTATGGGAGCAGCCGCGCTGGTGGTGGAAAGCGAAGATGCCACCCGTGAACGCGGTGTACGTGCCATTGGCGAAATCCTGTCCTCCCATTATGCCAACAGCGCCTTCCATGGCACCCGTTTGGATGTCGACCATGTCAGTGAAATCATGGATCAGGTACTGAAGACCGCTGAAGCCCGTTTTGGCATCCATCGTGAAAGCATCGCTGCTCACACCGTTTTTGTCTCGCACGAAACTTATACTCCGGCTAGGGGCGGTAGCGCCAGCGCTGAGATTCATGCCTTGCGGCATTGTTTCAAAGATCAGGCAAACCGGGTGATTGTCGCGAACACCAAAGGATTTACCGGACACAGCATGGGTGTCGGCATTGAAGATGTGCTGGCAATCAAAGCCCTCGAAACTGGTACCGTTCCGCCAATCGCTCACATCCACGATGGCTTTGAACCGGATCCGGAACTTGGGGATCTCAACCTGTCTCAGGGTGGGGTCTATAACCCGCAATATGCTCTGCGCCTGGGGGCTGGCTTTGGCTCGCAAATCGCCATGACCTTGATTCGCAAGATTCCCGGTGTGGGAAGCCGTATCCAACAGGAAAAGTATCACCAGTGGCTGCACAGAGTCTCTGGTTATGATCAGGCGGAGGTGGAAATTACGCAAAGGACTCTGCGGATAAAATCTCAGGGGGTACCAGTGCATGAACCCGCCCCTTCCACCTGGGTCTACGGTCAGCTCCCCAACCAGTGGGCAATAGAGAGTAGTGGGAAGGAGGAAAGCCAAATACAATTTGCCCCTCCGGTGGCAGCGCCAGCGAATCCACCGAAAATTGTGCAAATTTCATCTACAATGGTGAAATCAAACGCTGAAGAAATTTCGGATGCAGAGACTGAGATCAAGAACCGGGTTCTCTCGGTGGTGAGTGAAAAAACCGGTTATCCAGTGGAGATGCTCGACCTTGACCTGGATCTGGAAGCCGACCTGGGTATTGATACCGTCAAGCAGGCGGAATTATTCGCTACCATTCGCTCCCATTATGGCATTCCACGGCGCGAAGACCTCATCCTGGCAGAGTACAACACTCTGGCAAAAGTCATTGGTTTTGTGCGTGAGAATCTCAACCTGGCTTCATCAGCAGTGGAATTGAATTTGACCACCGTTGAACCTCAACCAGAGGATTTGCCAGACACCATTGAGCGGAGAAATGACGAAGGAATCAGTGCCACCAATAGCGAAGCGATCAAGTCTTATGTTTTGCAAGCGGTGAGTGAAAAAACCGGCTACCCGGTGGAAATGCTCGATCTCGATCTGGATTTGGAAGCCGACCTGGGTATTGATACGGTAAAGCAGGCGGAATTATTCGCCACCATCCGCAGCCATTTTGGCATCCCCAGGCGCGAAGACCTCCTTCTGGCAGAGTATAATACTCTCGCAAAGGTCATCGGTTTTATGAGAGATGCCATAGCTTCATCTACGCCCTCCATTGATCATGAATCCCTTCCCATCAACACACCTTCTGTATCAGAGAGAAGCGAAAATGATGTGGAAAAGGAGAAATCACCCGAATCCATGTTAAGGTTACGCCAGCCTGTAGCAGTGTTGTTGCCCCGGCTTGATCTTTGTCCTCCGAGCGGCGTTGATCTGTCCCTCGCCAGAGCTCTAATCGTGAGCGACGAAGGAAAAGTGGCAGCAAGCCTGGCGAAAAAGCTGAAAACTGCGGGAGCCAGAGTCACTACCTTCTCCCCGGCAGAGCTGGATGAGAAATTGCCCGAATGGATTCAACAGGGAGCTGTAAGTGGTGCCTATTTTCTGGCAGGGTTGGATTCAGACCCCGGCTGGAAAAACAACGGTCAGACAAAATGGTCGCAAGCCTGGCGCACCAGGACCCACGCTCTTTTTACCCTGGCGCGTCTCCTGCCTGAATCCGCTTTCTTGATCGCAGCCACCAACATGGGCGGACATCATGGCTTTATCCACCCGCAAAACCCGATAAACGGCGCAATCAGCGGTTTTATCAAAGCGCTCAAAATGGAACGACCTGAACAATTGATCAAAGTGATCGATTTTGCACCTGACTCAGCAGCAGGCTTCATTGCTGGAGAATTGATCGCCGAAACTATGCAGGATGCTGTCACTTGCGAAATTGGTCGTGAGCAAGAACTGCGCTATGCCTTTATCTTGCAGGAAGGGGAGAATGGGCAGGTATCCCCGCTTAAAGAAGGCAGTGTCTTTGTGGTAAGCGGCGGCACCGGCGGAATCACCGCTCCGGTCATCCAGTACCTGGCAAAAACCCGCCAGGGTACCTTCTATCTGCTGGGTCGGATCTGCCTGCCTGAGAAAAACGACGAAGATTTGCGTAAGTTGGCCACCAACCGCGAGGCATTCAAAACTGAACTGCAGGAGCGGATGAAGGCTGGCGGTGAAAAAATCACTCCTGTTTCCATCGAACAAAAGTTGGAACGGCTTGAGCGGGCAGCTAGCACGTTGCGGTTGATGGAGGAAATTGAAGCCTACGGCGGGAAAGTCTGCTACCTGCAGTGTGATGTGACCAATGCCGATGACGTAAAACAAACGATCCAGCTCATCCGGCAGTCAGAGGAAAAAGTGGATGTCTTCATTCACGCAGCTGGGATCGAAAAGAGCCGCAAGATTGAATCGAAAACGCAGGAAGAATTTGAGCAAGTTGTCTCGGTCAAAGCGGATGGGTTGGTAAACCTCCTTGCTGCCATGGAATCAAACGGACTTCTGCCGCAACGAGTCCTCTTCTTTTCTTCCGTCGCCGGACGGTTTGGAAATTCCGGACAAACAGATTATGCCGCAGCTAATGATCTGCTTTCAAAATATGCTCAGTGGCTGCCCGGGCAATACCCAGGGATGCAAGCCGTATCCATTGATTGGGGTGCCTGGGCGGAGGTAGGCATGGCAAGCCGGGGCTACATCTCCGAGCTGATGAAACGAGCCGGTATTGAAATGCTCAACCCGGCGGATGCCGCTCCGATGGTAAGGGAAGTGCTGGAATCCGGACAAAGCGGAGAAGTGATCGTTGCCGGATCTCTTGGATTGCTCGATGCCACCCCGGAGGGAAGCGAAATCATAGATGTAGCAGCCGCTGATCAAGCGCTGCGCACCGGCAATCCGATTCATCATATGTTCAGCCATTTGACGCGCTACACCCGTAAACAGGGGATTGTGCTGGAAGCAGAGATGGATCCAGAGCACCTCTCCTTTCTCCAAGACCATGCCCTCAACGGAATTCCAGTTCTTCCTGGCGTAGTGGGCATAGAAGGCTTTTCCATCGCTGCCAAACACATCGCTTCCGTGCTGGCATCCGGCAGTAGAGATTTTGAAATCGACCACCTCGAGGATATCCAGTTCCTGGTGCCACTCAAATTCTATGGCAACAAACCGCGTACTTTTTATTGGCATGCCATCGCCCGCCGTACTGCAGGAGAATTGACCGTCGAGGTAAGTCTGGAATCAGACCTGAAACGACATAGTGGTCAGGTTGAGCATGTCCTTCATTTTCAAGGACGGGTTTATCTGACACAGTCCCAACTTGTTAAAGGAGTCGTAGCGGCAGCGCCGAAATGGACAAAGAAACCAGCGCTTCACGCGGATGAAATCTACCGGCTCTTCTTCCATGGTCCCACCTTCCAGGTCCTGGATGCCGCACAACCTTCTCATAATACTCTGCTGGGGAAGTTCAATAAGAAATTGATTTCCAAAGAGGAACCAAAAGATGCACTCCCGGTGATTCCAATGCTGATTGAACTTTGTTTTCAGACCGCAGCTTTATGGGAAGCTGGCAAAACCGGCACTCTGGCGTTACCAAAATCCATCGGATCCCTCAAAACCTATCCCCAACCCATCAACGGAGTCGCAATTTTCGCGGAGGTAAAACCTAATGAAAGGGAGGATAGGATCACTTTTGACGCCCGCGTGGTGGATGAAAAGGGAAATATCTTCCTTGAGTTGAGTGACTACCAGACGTCTCCATTGCCGTACCCGGCAGAGGAAGAAATTATCGCACCTTTGCAAGCCATCCTCAATAAAGTCGATTGAAGAATTGTGGACAAGATTTATCAGCCCCGAGAATCACAGCCTCTCGGGGCTGACGATAAAAGATGATGATCTACCTCACTTATCAAAATTTCTCTCATCTGGATCCGAAAAATCTACTGGAAAATCAGAATCTATGGAGTGAGTGGGACAAGCAAGAGTGGGGGCGGTTGAAGATTCCCAAGCGCCGAATGGAATGGCTTGCCAGCCGTATGGTGATCAAGAAATTGATCAAAGCCGTATTGCCTGATCAACATGGCAGGGATATGAACCAGATTGAGGTGCATAAAGAACCATCAGGCGCACCCTACATCGTGATCAATCACCAGCGCGTGCAAGCAAGCGTCTCCCTCAGTCATTCCAACGGTTTCGTGCTGGCAGCCTGTTCCCCTGCGTCTCTTCCACTGGGTGTGGATGTGGAAAGGATCGAACCGCGCGCCGGGGTATTTTTGGAAGATTTCTTCACCCGTGATGAAATTTCGCAGGTAAAAAAAAGTAATGGTAAGGAAGACCTGATTACCACACTCTTTTGGAGCGGCAAGGAAGCTGTGCTGAAAGCCAACACCAGCGGGTTAAGCCAGGATACCCGCCGGATCAACTTGAGGTGTCCACCAATTGATGAATCCTTCTACGAGTGGAACGACCTACTGGTGGATGATGATGGGACGCTTTACCCTGCGCCGCGTCTGGTTTGGCGCAGGGAAGAACAGATGATTCTGACGGTATGCTGGGCTGGGAACCCGACACTGCCGTTGATCTGGGTGGAGGAAGACTAATCTTCGCGCGGGATGAATGCCCGCACAGTTTCAGGAATACGCACGCCCTGTGCTTCAAGCTGGCGCACCCGGAAAAGATAAGCTGCCCCGTCTAGTAATTGCCGGTTGACCTCAGCGGCATGACGCCGGGCAAAACTCTCGAGATAGGTTCCGCGAACCCAGTCATTGAAGGCACCCATTGAGGGTCCACACCAGATTTGATAATCCATCTCGCGACCTTTTTCGCCTGTATTTGACCAGCGAGAGGAAAGCCCGAGGTACCAGCGGAAAATGAGCGCCATCTTATCCTTTGGCTTCTGGTTCGCCCGATCGATCTGCTTTGGATCCCGTTCGCCGAAGAATGTGAGGCACTCCTGCCAGATCTCGTCCAGACTAGCTTTGAAGATCGTGCTTTCAAGTTTTTCTCGTTCGTCAGCAGGGATGTCGTCGATCGAATCGTACTTTTGATAGAGGTCATACAGTTTTTGAGCGCGCATGGCAAACATCGTACCCCGCTTTACCACTTGCACTTTTACACCCATTTCAAACATGTCACTGGCAGGAGCCATCGTGACATCCGTCATCTCAATCTGAGCCAGAAGGTTGCGGGTATGTTCGGAGGTGGCAGATTCGAGGCAGGACTGATTGATGGATCCAGTGGTCACGTACGCCGCCCCCATCATGAATGCTGCAATCGCGGATTCCGGGGTGGAAATACCGCCTGCAGCTCCAACACGCACCGGCTGAAGGTAATGGTACTTCTCCTGATAGCTGTCCCGCAAATGTAGCATTACCGGAATCAGACTGACAAGTGGGCGGTTGTCAGTATGCCCGCCGGAGTCTGCCTCCACAGTGATATCATCCGCCATTGGCACAAGCCTGGCGAGAGCCGCCTGTTCCGGGGTGATTTTATGATCAGTGACAAGCTGGTTGAGCATATCCATGGGTGCAGGAGATAAAAATTTGCTTGCCACTTCTTTACGTGAAACTTTAGCGATGATGCGATGCCCAATTTTGGGCGCGCCATCAGGGGCTGTTGAAAGCCCAGTCGCCCGGTAAAGTACCAGGTTGGAGGTAAGACCGAGGTAAGCAGAAGCCTCGATGACCGGAACATTGTATTTCACATAAAGTTCCGCTGTGTGTTGCTCCAGCGCAGGTTCGAACGGGCTATTGATGAGATTAAAGGCATAGGGCTGACCGGGCAGAGAATCCCGAATGGTTTGAATTGCTTTTTCAACGCGAGCGGGAGACAACCCACCCGCGCCAAAAGACCCCATGAACCCTGCTTGACCCAATGCGATAACCATTTCCTCTGAGGCAATGCCATTCGCCATTGACCCACCGTAAAGGGCATACCTGGTACCATACGTATTTTTGAACCCGGCATCGCCGAGGGATTCCGGTAAAAATGGGGGCAAAAAAGCGAGCACCTTCCAAGAACCATTAAGTGAAAGTGTTCCTGTGCTAACAAGATACGTTGCCTCCCCGTTGGTAAGAATGTAGAGCGGAGCGGAAAAGTTGCGTAATGCAGAGGAGAGCGTGTCTGCGGTAAGAATATCAGGGGAAGAGGATCCTTGCCAGTAGAACGGGAATGCAGGTTCGCAGGATGTTGTTGAATTTGTAGAATGATTAATCAAGGGCGCACCTCAGTAGGACGATTTAAATTAAATAACCCAACGATTGGGAATTTGATACGGAGGATTTAAGAAAACCCCGTATTTAATAGAAAATAAGGACGGATTTTCCCTGGTTCCGAGCCAAAAGATGACAAAAGAAGGTCATCTGTCATGGCAAGGATCCTTCTAAAACCAAGTATAATCTGCAAACTCTTATTACTGGAAGGATAATAACCAATGACCAAACCCTCGCTGGTTGAGGCAGGCATGAAATAACTCATTATTGTTAATCATAGCGTAACCTACAGAGAAAATCCCAGTCTCCACTCCCTTTATCGCCAACTCAACATTGTATCCTCCGGGAAGTATTCCCTGCCGGGAATAAACGGACTTAACAAATCTGTTTGTTAAGGATCCTCTATGTTACATTATCCAAACTATGATATATATTTAATCTAACGTAATACTATCTGTATTCGTGGATGAGGTTGTTATGAACAACATAAAAATATCCACATTGACGCGCACACTCATGATCACCGGGCTGATCATTTTCTTCCTGGGAAGCAATCCTGTTCAAGCTTCCAGTACAGTTTATCGTGTATCACAGGATGGCATTAACGATGGTCCTTGCGGTTCCAGCTGGGAAAGTACGTGCTCCCTTCAACAAGCGCTCCGTCTTTCGCTTGCGGGAGACCAGATTTGGGTTAAAACCGGCACCTATAAACCCACCGCCACCGCTGATCGAACGATCAGTTTCGTCCTGAAAAGTGGCGTGGCGCTTTACGGTGGTTTTGATGGCACAGAGACCGATGTCACCCAACGCTCCCCTATTGACCACGTCACCATCCTGAGTGGAGATATTGGTATCTCAGGCACTTCCAGCGACAACAGCTACCATGTGGTTTACAGCAAAAATGTCGACGCTGCCACAATTCTGGATGGGTTCACCATCAGCGGTGGCAACGCCAACGGGCAATATCCTTACAGCCGGGGTGGCGGGATATTTAACGAAGCTGGCAATCTCTCTCTTGCCAATGTGATTCTCTCCGCAAACGCCACCATCGACCTTGGCGGGGGGATGTACAACTACGGTGGCAACCCCACATTAGAGAACGTGGAATTTCGAGGCAACACCGCCACGCAACGGGGTGGTGGTATCTACAACTACAGCAGTAATGTGGTCATGAAAACCATTACTTTTACTGAGAACACCGCCACAAAAGAGATGGGGGGTGGCATGAACAGCTTCGACAGCACTTCGGTGCTGACCGATGTGGTTTTCACACGCAATACAGCCGGAACAAGCGGCGGCGGGTTGTTCAGTTTTGGCGGGAGTGTCAGTGTTACCAATGGCACCTTCACCGAAAACACAGCCAAAGGTGGTGCCGGCATGTATAACAGCACCAACAGCACTGCCACACTTAACAATGTCAGATTTGAAAATAACTCCGCCTCTGAACGAGCCGGTGGATTCTATAACTATTTGAGTGAAGCCAATCTGACCCAGGTGACATTTGAGAAAAATTCCGCTGTGCAACATGGCGGTGGAATGTTCACTGGGGATAGCAATCCCGTGCTTGAAAATGTTCAATTTATTGAAAACAATTGCAATAACAACGGCGGAGGATTAAACAATAATAACAGTGATCCAGTGCTGACCAACGTGGAATTCATCAACAACAAGGCAGTCAATGGTGGCGGAATCTACAACTGGGATTACAGCGGTCCAGTTATGGAAAATGTCACCTTCCGGGGCAATTCGGCTTCGTTGCGTGGTGGTGGTATGTATAGCGTCACTCAATCCAACTACCAGCTCAATAATGTTGTCTTTGAAAGTAACACCTCGGGTGATTTTGGCGGAGGAGCATTTACCGACAGCAGCACCACGACCCTCAACAATGTATCATTCACCGCGAATTATGCAAAAAATAGAGGCGGTGGTCTGTACAATTCCGGCAGCCCCTCAACACTCACAAATGTCTCCTTTACCGACAATTCCTCCTATGATGGTGGTGGTTTATTCAGTAATTCAAGTAATTCCTCTTTAACCGATGTGACCTTTGCCAGGAACTCAGCCACCAACCGGGGAGGCGGTTTATACAACTACCTGAGCAATCTTTCCTTAAGCAACCTCACCATTGCCGGGAATAATGCCAAAACCTATGGCGGCGGTTACTTCAACGCAGATGGCGGCTTTACTCTCTTAAATGGAACCATTAAAGACAATATCGCTGGTGAATACGGCGGCGGAATTGCGACGGATGAATCCAGCGCCACCATTAAGAACACGATCCTCTGGGGCAATCGCGCGGGCAGCGGATCGCAAATGCACATTTTCAGTGCAGGAAAACCAGTGTTCAAAAACGCGGTGATCGAAAAAGGCTGCCCGAGCGGAGCAAGTTGTTCGGGACTCGTCACCACAGACCCATTACTGGGCGTGCTCGGTGATTATGGCGGCTTTACTCCGACCATCCCTCTGCAGGAACATTCTTCCGCTGTGGATGCCGCCGATGACGCCAGTTGCCTCTCCAGCGATCAACGTGGCATCCCCCGCCCCAAGGGAGCTCACTGCGACATCGGCGCTTACGAATCAGACTATACTGCGGTCGAGATCATCCATTCGCCGTCAGATGGCGATAAATTGACGGATAGCACCGTCACCCTGGAGTGGAGTGCGGACACGCAGGCAACCAAATACAAGATTAGAATGTCCACCAAATCTGATTTCAGCACGGTGGTTTTCAGCACCAAAACGACAGAAAGTACGTACCATTACCCTGCCTATCTGAATTACAACACCACCTACTACTGGCAGGTCCGTCCGATTTATGGCGAGGTAAAAGGCGCCTGGTCACCGGTGTTTCGCTTTGTCTCCATGAATCCTTTAGCCGCGCCATCCTCATTACTCATCTCCACGCCAATCAAGACCACCGACGGATCAACCGTAACTCTCACCTGGGCAGTTGTGGAAAACGCCAGCCAGTATCAGATTCAGGTTGCCACGGATAGCGTGTTCACGAACAAAGTCTTTAAAGGAAAAACATCTGACCTCAAGGTTGATCTCACTTTATCCAGCGGTAAATATTTCTGTCGGGTACAGGCAATTGATGCTTCCGGCAAAAAAGGCGCCTGGTCAAAAGTTTTAATCTTCAAACTTGCACCATAAATTGATCTGAAATTTTCGCAATTCTCCGTAAGAATAAAAAATCGCGACCGTAAGGATCGCGATTTTTTATCTATCATATGAGTAATTTTTTTACTCTGGAGCCCGCATTAAATTACCAAAGTCGATGAATCTTTATAGTTGCATTTTTAATTCGAATCAATCTCCTCGAATTTTGGAACTTTCCCTTCTTTGTCCGACCAACGATTCCAGAATCGTACCAGACCCGCAAGGAATCCCAATCCATAACTCAGATGCAGGATGGCATAGGTCAGCGGCAGGAGAGGGAAAAACCGCAATCCCTTGGAGAATGAAGTTATCAGGGAAGCGCCAAGATTGGCTAACAGGTAAATTCCGATAAGAGAGGTCAGTATTATCCATCCCCGGCTAAAAATCAAGGAACAAGCGAATGCAACCATCAGGCTAAGAACAAGAAACGGAGGAATAAATTGACGCAGGCTCATCTGACGGGGGTGTTTCTGAAGCACGCGTACCTTGTAGAAGCCATATTGATAATATTGCTTCCATAAGGCTTGAGGTGAATTGCGGACCGTATAAGTTGATTTTATCAACGGATTAAGGATGATTTTTCCATTGAGCGATTTTGTCCGGTAGTTAAATTCATCATCCTGATCACGTACCAATTCTTCATCAAACAGCCCTACCTTTTGAAAAGTCCTTTTTGGCCATGCCCCCATATATACCGAGTCAACTTCTTGCTCAACTTGCGCATAATGAAATCTCGAATTACCCACTCCAAAAGGAGTACTGGTGGCAATGGCAATAGCCTGTCCAAATTTCGTCATCCCTATAGTGGTCATGCAGCCTCCAACATTATCTGCATTCGTCCGAAAATAAGTATCCAGACACTCGCTGATGTACTCAGGAGCCACTACCGTATGCCCATCAACCCGCACGATAAACCCGCCTTTTGCCCGACGCAGGGCAAGGTTCATGCCTGTCGGAACGATTTTGCCGGGATTATCTACCAAAAAAATATTGCCGAAACGATTTTGATACTCCTGAACGATCGCTCGCGTGCCATCCGTTGACATGCCATCTGCGATCAGTATTTCCATCCGTTCCTGCGGGTAGTCTTGATGAAGGACAGAATCCAGCGAGGCAATGATAGAGGAGGCTTCGTTGCGGACAGGAAGAATAACTGTGACAAAAGGAATACCAGAATTGTGATTCATGGTTTTAAGTGGGATTAGCGGCTGATGTTTGCTTCATCGTTCACTAAATTCTGATAAACTTTGATCACTTCAACAGTTGTTTTTTTTTCATCCATGCGATTTCTTAAATTCTCGGGCAAATTATGGAGAGTTCCGTGCATGAGTGCAATCTCTAACCCTTTTACCAGACAATCAACACTTGCTTCTTCGCACAAATAACACCCGTTTAAATCCTTGATCCAATCTTCAACATCCCCCACATTAAAACTCACCACCGGAAGATTGCAAGCGATTGCCTCTTTGACAGTTAATGGACCGCCTTCATATTTTGAAGGGTTGATTAGAACATCACCTGCATTCATATATACTGGCACTTGTTCAGAATCGATGCCTTTTACAACCAATAATTGAATTGACTGTTCTGGATGTCGGGCTTGATATTGATTTACCGCTTGCTGCGCCATCCAAAATTGTTTTTCAGGGCGCATCGGATCACTTACAAAAAGCACAAATCTGGTTCCTTTGGGTAGATTAATTTTTTCGCGGCAATCAATTTTATCCATTGGCTGGAATTTTTGCAGGTCTATCCCCATGGGGATAGTGAATGTTTTTTCTTTTTTTGCACCGAGCATCTTATTCAACCGTGCGGAAACAGTGATGCAATAATCTGCTTGGGCTGCCATACACTTGCTTAACCACGTCAGCACTCTGCCCTGCAATGTCTGCTTGCCATACGAATTGACGATTCCAAATAGATCGCTGCCATGGTAAGTAATCACCAACTTTTTTCTGGAGAATAAAGCCGGAAAAGCACTTTGACCCCAGTGCGCATGTAGGATTTCGGCTTCTTCCCAATAAGGAATTTGGCGAATTCTCCACCACGCTCTGAGATAATTAAATGGATTTTTCTTTCCACGAAAATGGAATACTTGCACATTGATTCCAGACTCTTTTAATAATTGGACATGCCGGACCAGGAATGGAACCGCATAAGGATTTTTTTCGGTTGGCCATTCAGTGGTAATGATCAGGACTTTTATTTTATGACTGTCTTGCATTGAAGGAATGAACTATTTGATGAAAGTGGATTAATCAAAAAAACCAGAAGTATTAAGTCGTTCAATCATGGTTTTTGTTTCAGCATTGAGTGTATGATTCCGCGCTGATTCAAGTCCCGCAGCAATCATTCGTTTTCGCAATTCTTCATCTTTAATAATTCTAAGGATCGCATTGGCTATTGACTGGGG
The DNA here is from genome assembly GCA_018056725.1 of Anaerolineaceae bacterium. GTDB lineage: Bacteria > Chloroflexota > Anaerolineae > Anaerolineales > Anaerolineaceae > UBA6107. The sequence continues at coordinate 27,500 of JAGPFF010000007.1, read as the reverse complement.
ATCCCCCGGTGGGACGAGAATCGCATCTTCCCCGTCCTTTACCGCTCCCGGTATCCCCCCCACACGGGTGGAAATGACAGGCAAGCCTGAAGCTTGTGCCTCCAAAATAACCCGGGGCACGCCCTCCATAAAAGTTGGCAATACAAAGATATCAGCAGTGCGATACCGCGACATCAATTCTTCGAAACCTAACGGTGATTCAAAGGCAAGCCTCTCTGCCACCCCATATTCCTTTGCCAGTTGTCGTGTTTTCGCCAGCTCCATTTCTCCGGCGTTGCCGTCCACACGACCGATGTACTTCCAGGTAACGTCAACCCCCATTTTTTCTAATCTGGCGAGGGTTTCTGGTATTAACGAAGTCCCTTTCCTTGGTGAGATTATGCCGACCGTCAAGATTTTATAAGGCGCGCTCTGGCAGGTATCACGAAATTCAGGAAGGATATCTTCTTCAATAATTGTGCTGCTGCGCATTTGGTAAACTTCTTTATTAAATTTCTGATATTTCTGATATAAGTCGTCGCCGTTTGTAAAAGATGGAAATTCTCTGACCATTTGGCGCAGGATGCCATCATGAAGCCGCCCGAAGGAAGACGCAAAACTCTGCTTGATTCCTGAATATCCGGCATGTTTAATAAACTCGTAATTCTCACCTACGATCACCAGGAACAGCGGTTTGTGATAGATTTTTGAAGCAAGGAAGACGGGTAAACCCGGCAGGGTGGGCATACGAATCGTGACGCAATCGACTTTTTGGATCGTTTTAAAATAGGCTTTATAAAAATGGACCAGATGCAGGTAATAACTCTGAACATTTCCCAACGATGCTACCTGAACCAGGCGAAGATTTTTTGCCCGCATGTGGTACAAAGGCTGCTGTTTTTGATTTCGTACCGGGGTGATCAGCGTAACCGTGCAAAAATACTTTGCGAGCGCTTCCACATACCTGCCAATTGGTGGAAACGAGGTCCAGATTTCGCCGCCCTCCTCCCAAAACGGGACGTGATATACAAAGGCAAGGTTAAGCGAACCAAGTTTTTCCATCCCGGAAGATTTGCCAGCCTCGGCACTCATGGATACCATATCAACAAACTTTGCCTCCGAGACCTGGTCATCTTTTACTGGCTTCATGCTTAATGGCAGCCAGTAAAAACCCGTAAATAAACCACACTATGGTACCTGTTAATGCCGTAATCACCCACATGTGCATCGACATCTGCAGGAAACTGAGGTAGATGGCAAGCGGAACCAGATCCCGACGCAGTATCGCTTTCCGCGCAGTGGTAAAACCACGGATGGTGAGGATTGCTAACAGGATTACCAGCGGAATGGTGCCGATTAATCCAAATTCCGCCAGCCACTGGATATAAGAATTATGAGCGTTCTTGGTCTCGAATTCGCCAGTGCCCCGATATTCTAGAATGTCTGGCAGGTCAATATCTGCCCAGGTGAGGGTGAACCGGTTCGCGCCAACGCCTACCAGCGGAGATTGCTTGAACAGGCGCATCCCTTTTTGAATCATCACCTGACGGATAAGGTAGGATTTATCTTCCTCCAGGTTTTGAAAGGTCCCCAACCGCTCTTCCACCGCCGCCGCGGCTTTCGGGATTTCGTTCCAGAGGACAAAACCAATCCCTGCCATCAGTAAAACACTAAATAAAGCCGTAATAAAACGCTGTGGTTTTGAAAAGAAGAGCATCAGCAGGCAAATTCCCAGTCCGATCCCCATCGCCACCCACGATCCTCGCGAGGCATTGATGGCAACTGCCCCCCAAACCACAATCTGTGCCAGAATCCAGAACACTTTCTTCCACCCTTTTTGCTGAAAAATCAACACAAGCAAAAACGGCGAAAAGACCGAGAACTGAAACCCGTAAGCGTTTTCGGATAACAGATGGGTACCTGACCAGGCACCGATATTCCCGTAGAGGAGCACCTCCCCCCAGCGTAATAGAGCAAGAATGAAAATAGCGGAAGCCAGAATGACCGGTGTAATTTTAAGCAAACGATCCTGGTTGGCAAAATACCCCGTAAGAACAAATACAATCACCCAGTAAAGATAGCGGATTAGAAATAGCATCCCTTCGCTATTAATCTCCACCCCACCGCTGAGCAAACCATTGGCAACCGTGCTGATGAAAATACCAAAATAGATCAATGCCGCCAGTAGAATCCAACTGGAGTACTGCCTGAACCAGGGACGTGGAGGTCGGAGCACGCAAGCCAGGGCGATCAAAAAGAAAATTGGTGCGGAAAGTGAAAGCCCCATCAACGGAAGATCAATCGCAGGGATCACCAGGTAGATGGCGAAAATATAAAATAGGAAATAGATGGATTTTGGAAATCCACTGTTTTTACGCCGGGGTCTGCTTTCTCCCGCCGGCAGGGCTTGAGCAGACTGACCTTGCAAGGGATATTGTCTTAATTGTGACATGGGTTTAACCTGAGCCGAAACCTCTTTATGGCAAAATCAATGGGACTCATTTTTGGGGATTCATTTCGATCCAGCGGATTGGATTCCAAAACGTCTTATTTTGATTGGAGGAGAGAAGAATAAAAGGATTCCCATTCCGAAACGTGCTTCTCCCATCTAAACTGATCCTCAATACGCTGGCGCGCGGCTCTGCCCATTTCCGCCCGCAGTTCCGGCTGCTCTGCCAGTTTGATCATAGCGGATTTCAAGGCTTGAGCTTCGTTGACGGCTATATAATATCCCGTTTTTCCTTCCAAACTAGCCAGATCCGTCACGCCAGGGATCCTGCTGATAATTACCGGGACTCCTGCAGCCATCGCTTCTAGCGGAGCTAGAGGCATCCCTTCCTTCCGGCTGGGGAAAACAAAGACATCCGAAGCACCCAGTATCCCGGCAAGTTCTTTCCGGTCATCCACCCTGCCCCAAAAATGCACCCGTTGTGCATGGTCTGCCAGTGGACGGATCAGTTCATCAATTTCACAATCGTCGATGTTCTGACTCTCCTCACTGGTTTTTGGTCCTACGATCCACAAATGCCAGTTGGGGAATTGCTCCGCCAGCGAGAGGAAAGCCGCAATGAGGAGATCAAATCCCTTCCTTCTGCCAACAGAACCGAGGAACGAGAATACAACCTCTCCGTTCTTCACCTCATTGCGATTTCTGATTTCCGCTCTGGCGGTTTCAGACAGTGGAACAAAAATATCCTCATGCACTCCACAAAGGATCAGCCTCGCCGTGCGGGGGAATAAGCGTTGAACTCCTTCCTGGAGCGCCGGGCTGACCGAAACAATCGCGTCCATTTGCCGCAGCGTACGGTTGCGCCATCTTGCCTGGCTGCCCCGGGTTGAAAGGGCTTCCGTCTCACTATCCGCCAGGCTGTGGACGAGTACTTTTTTCACGCCTTTACGGTCAGCCAAACGGTTCAACCGTGCCATCCCCAGGTAATGGTGCAGCGGACTGATGCCCCCCATGCCGCCATAGTGGATGAGATCAAAATCCATGCTCTTCATTTGGGTCTCCGCCCATAACGGGAACAGCAACCGGCGGCAACCCCGCCCCAACCTGGAATCATGCACGATGGGAGAGCGTCTGATCTCGATTCCGTTCTGCGTTTCCCGTGCAGGCAAACCTGGCACACCTGAGGTGAGCACGGTTACCTGATGACCCCGTTTGACAAGGGATTCAAAGCGCTCAATGCTGATTTTCAATTCCCCGCCAAAGTGAGGTGGCCAGTAATGGTAGGAGATAAAGAGTATTCTCATTCGGCTCGGTTTATCAGTTTTGAGATCTCTTCTTGAAATAATTGGACCATAATTTCTTGATCCATCTGCGGGCGATTATTGCGCGTGATATGATCCTTCATCGCCTGCAATTCATCATTACTAATCGAAATGGCTTCTTTTATTGCAGCAGCAATACTTTTCGCGTTTACGGGATCGGCAATCAACCAACCATTCTTCTTTTCCTCTAATAATTCCCAGATTCCGCCTCGATCACTTGCAATAACCGGAACACCCATTGCTAACGCTTCCGTAACCACTTTGGGTAATCCCTCATAATTGTTCATCGAAGGCACGATAATATAATCTGAAAGGGCATAATAAACAGGAATTTCTTCTTGAGAAATGTTTTCATAATAGAAAACGTGTTTCTGGTTTTCATAGGCTTTGGAAATTAAATGATTCAACCTCATGAAGAAATTTCCATCGGTCTCCGATTTACTACCGACGATAAAGAAATGTAAATCTTCTTGATTAATTATTAGAAATGCCTCAAGGGCTTCTAGAATCCCTTTTGACTGGTAGAGCCTGCCGATAAAAGTCATCACCCTGTCTTTGTTGGAAATTAAAAGATTTTCTCGAAACTCCCTTGCTTCCTTTTCCCACTTTTGAGGGTTGAAATGCATCAAATTAACGCCATTGTAAATTACTCTCGCTGGAGTTCTTAGCTCCCCATGTTTTTTTTCGGTCGAATTTAATGTTTTTTGTGAAACAAAGATTATTTCATCCAGGTTTCTTTCTATTCGCTTCCATTGAAATGTTTGGTAATTTCTCTGTGTAAATGCGTGCTGATGCAAAATAACGGAAATTCCATGTTTCCGAACCTTCCGGACTGCCCATCCGAAATCTGCGACGTCTTCAACAACCAAACATTTGACACCTAGAAGTATGGCTGCACGTGCAGCGTCGCGGGCATAGTTGCGCCAGGAAAAGGATATAGGCGTTATTAAGAAATGCCGGATTAAAGGGAAAATTTTTCCTTTATCCAAGATGGAAGATTTTATATCCTTTTGGTAATACGCAATATCAAACTTATGAGCAGGTTGCGGATTTTGGCGCTTTGATGAAGGTTCAGTAGAAAAGATTAGAGATTTCAAATCCGTCTCATTTGCCAGAGTTGAAACCAGCGTGGCAATCGAATTCCCTTCCTGGTTTGGAATTGGAATATTGGGAGCTAGCAGGAACGCCAAATCGTAGCGAGGCAAAATATCATTTTCTGCAAGATCCTCAATTTTCCAGCCAATACTCGTTAACTCAATTTGATTATTTTTCTTTTTTCTCATCTGAAAAATAAATCTCTTCCCAGTGATCGATATGTCTATTCCAAGAAAAATTGGTTACAATTTGCAATCTGCCATGCTCTCCCATTTTTCTCCTTAAATCTGCATTACTCGCTAGCTGCATCATCGCTGTTTCCAGATCCTGTCTATTCCCCGGTTCTATATAAAGTCCGGTAATACCATCGACATTTGCCATATCGGTTATTCCCGGTATTCTAGAAACAATAACTGGGATACCACAGGACATCGCTTCTAAAGGCGCGATACCAAAACCTTCTCGCCTGGTGGGGAATAGAAAAATATCTGAACTGGAGAGAACTTTGGCAAGTAATTTCCTGTCGTCGATCCTGCCCCATAATTTTACTCGACCATTACCCTGTTCAAGAGGGCGGATAAGAGACTGGACTTCCTCTTCATGAATATACTGGCTCTCTTCTTTACGGTACGGACCAATCAACCATAATTTCCAGTTCATTTGTGATTGGTGTTGATTGTAAACATCGATGATTAAATCCAACCCTTTTCGAAATTCAAAAGAACCTGTAAACGAAAAGACGATATCAGAAGGTGTAATGTGATGTTCCTCTCGGAAACTATCTCTTTCTTGCTTCGATAAAGGAAAGAAAATATCCTCGTGAATCCCACAAGGCTCTAAAATGGCTTTTTCTGGGTATTTCACCTTAACAGCTGAGAAAAGAGCGTTACTTACGCAAACAATCGCATCCATTCGGTCATAATATTTCTTTTCCCACTTGTTACCCAAATTGAAAATATCACTCTCATTACTGGCTAATGAATGAACACATATCGTCCTTGCCCCTTTGATTTTTGCAATCTGTAATAATAATGATGCATACTGGTGGGCAGGAATATTCCCCAACACATTTACAATAGTTTCGATATGAAGAGCAGCAATATTTTTTAATATCAACAACCTGCAATACAGCCAAAACCAGAAAATAAGGCGGTTTATCCGCCGTGCAATCCGACCCCAACCAATGGAAGGAGATCGAAAAATTTTAATACCGTCGCGTATCTCTGACCGAGGATAGCCGGGAACCGCTGAGGTAAAGACCACCACTTCTTTTCCGCGTTCACAAATACTTTGGAGTCTCTCAATGGCGATTTTTAATTCCCCTCCAAAATGAGGGGGCCAATAATAATAGGAGATGAAAACAATTTTGGTTGTTTTTTTCACGGTCAGATTGGAAGTATCAAGAGGATATTAATTTCGGTTCCGTTACTTCTTTTACCACCTGGCAAAATTGAGAGGCGACTCGTTGATAATTAAATCTCTTACGAGCAGCCCTTTGAATTTCAGCTTCTTTCTGTACCCAATATTGTTGATCTTCTATGACTTGTAACATTTTTATACTAAGATCTCGTTCCAGATCATTTTTATCAATTAAGATTCCATCCCGACCTTCGCGCACGACCTCCGGTATTCCCCCAATCCGAGTGGCAATCACTGGTAACCCCATGGTCAAGCTTTCCATCAAAAAAAGTGAGTTTCCCTCCATTAAATTGGTGGGCAGTACGCCAAAATCACTTGCAATGTAGTAATCCTGAAGTTGGTGGTTGGGGATAAAGCCCGTAAAATGAATTTTTGTATCTGCCAGTTGATTTGCTCTTTCTTTCAAGCGGATTTCATAGGACAAATCGCCATCTTCATCCTTTGCGGCTGACCCTACAATCTCCAATCGGCAGGATCTGGAAGATTTGTTGGCTACCTCTGCAAAGGCTTTGATTAACAAATCTAACCCCTTACCTAGATGAATTCGAGTTACACAAAGAAAGACAAAATCATCCAATGGAATACCTAATCGCTGCCTGACAATATTCTTGTCTAGATTGGAAATTTGAAGGTTTTCATGTAGGCTTACTCCATTCTGTATGACCCATCGATGTTCTGGCTTTGATTTAAATTGCGAATCAGTTAAAGCAAAAGAGTTTTCACAAATTGAAATAATTCCACCCGTAGCGGATCTTAACAAACGATTCCATCTTTTTTCTGTCAGATCAAGGTGCATCTTGCTGGTATGGCAGTAATGAACAATTTTTTTTCGGGGATAAATAAGGTGGCATAAATAAGTTAATGAATAAGATTCATGGATCACAAATAAATCAACTTTTCGTGCAAACAAACTTCGGATAATTTTGATGTTATGAAGAAGGTGATCCTTACGGACAACTCCAAAGAAACTTTTTATCCACCGTTCAGGCAGGAGATGGATTAAGGTTACAATCGCTCGATCAATCCATCTTGTTTTAACCGCGATATATTTATTCCTGTCATAAGAGATTTGCTCTAATAATGGATCCCAGTCGCTTAAGACGAACCAATCAAATGGAACATCTTTTAAGGCAAGAGCCGTATTATAAATAACAATTTGGGGTCCGCCACCTTTAATAGGGGGGATGGGATTTAATAGACCGTTTATTATCGCGACAGACTTTTTAGTTTTGGGTGTGTCAGAGATCGCTGTCATTTAGTGAAGGAAACCTTCGTATCAGAGAGGTCAATTTGAAAAAAAATAACCTCCAGACAAAATTGGCAGGCAACAATTTCCTTACCTTCCAAAGGGGTACCCGTCCGGATGAATTTTTGGTAAATGGATTTAAAAAAATGTAGTGCCCCAATCTTTGAAAAAATTCCCGATCAATAGACTTCAAATCAGTGTCAATTGGTCTAAAGCGTTGGATAAATTGCCTGTAAATCTCAGTCCAGATCTGCATATCGAACTCAATATTCGGATAATCCTTTTGAGTATGTCGATAGGATAGAACCACTTCTGGGGATACTAATACTCCAATCAAGCGTTCAATTGTTTTGAGCCGGGTGGTAATTGCTATATTTTCCTGAACCTGAGAAAATTGTTTTGTATTCATTTGCAGGTGATGGCGATAATATAAAAGATTATCCTCCAAATTCGTTATCGGAAAAGGATCCATATCGAAAGTTCGTGACCAAAGCTCAAAATCCTGAGCAGCACGAAAATCACCATATCCACCAAGGGTTCGAATAAAAACCGTATCCATCATTACACTTGGATGACTGGCGACGATACCATTCCCTAAGAGCATATTCCAGCGAATAAGACTCGAACTAGATGGTGGAACCAATCTGCCTTGCTTATTCCCTACTTCATTTATTTGGATCAAGCTTCCACCAACAATTCTTACCGTTGAGTGATTAGAAAGGAATCTAACCTGTTTTTCAAAGCGATCAGGTAAACTGATATCATCAGCATCCATGCGGGCAATTAATTCACCTTGCGCGATTTCGATGGCACTATTGAGTGATCCAGCGAGTCCAATATTCTTTTCATTGGCGATTATGCGAATCCGTTCGTCCCTGGTGGCGAAAGAAGTAAGAAGTTCCATGGTTCGATCCGTCGATCCATCATCTACAATGATGAATTCAAAATCGCCGAAAGTTTGTTTGAGGATGCTCTCGATTGCCTCAGCCAGATATTTTTCGCCGTTATACACAGCCATGATCACGCTAACTTTGGGCAAGAATCCTCTGATAATACTCGCGCAGGGCGGAGACGGAGCCGATCATAAATGTATTGTCCTGAAAACCTTGAACTCTATCAAATCAAATTTACTGTTATGAGACAAACCGTTAATTTCATTAGGTTTCAAAGAAGAAAAAAAGTGAAGTGAGTTAAATAAAAAATTACCAATCTCCAAAGAATAGGGAAAATGACTACATACTATTCCCGTGATTCATGATTCTAAGAAAGTCAATACTTGGGTCGTGAAAATCAACAAAATTCACCATTAACATAGACAAGAACAATCAATAAAATAACTGAACAAAAAATGATGCTCCTTATTCATAAATATCACTACTTTCACAAGCGATACCACCGATTAGGCACCCGATCTTGCGGAAAATCCTTTTCAGTAAACCATTGATCTGGAACTGTAATAATAGAATCCGCTTTTTCTTGCAACCAGGCACCCCACCAACTAAAGCTGCTGTTGGCATTTACATGATGATGGCAATGGGTCATCAAGATAAGCTCTTCAGCGTCACCCAAATACTTGGAGGAATCTAAAAAAGTCGTAACGGGATAAAAATCAAAATTTTTCCGAGCCCATTCAATGTCATCTGAAAAGACAAATAAACTGGGTATAACATGTTTTTCAAGTAATAAATTTATTGCTCGTTGATAATAGTCTATTGGGAGAAGATAATGTCCAAATGAATTATCGACATAATCCCCCCTGCGAATATGAACACTTACAGAGTTTGGATCCGATAACATTTGAGTAGAAATCATCTGTGCATTTGGTGAAAGTCCGTTTCGTAAAATAAAATCCTGTACTAATTGGTCTTTAATATCATAAAAATATTTTTCACTTTGCCAGTAACCTTTAATCAGAATATTTTTAGGGCAGTAAAATACTTTTTTATCAAACTTACTACTATTATCCTCTATATAGATAGAACTGAACCTTCGTAGGAATTTATGCCCAGTTTTTTTTTCAATTTTTTTGATAATCCTTTGTTTTCTCGTTTGTAAAATTTTTTCAATATCATCTTTAGTGGCTATTTCTGATTGGATATTAAAGGAATTCAGTTGATATTGCCGCTCTGTTTGCATATCAAACCAGCTTAGATCCAGGAGCATCCCGACATTCTTAAACAAGGACAACTTCCGACCTAATGCATATTGAAACATTTGATTTCCTAGCCCACCATGTAAGCGTACAATTATCATATTTAGTCTAAAATTATGGGTGCATTATTCGGTAAATTATGCAGCTGACAAGAAAGAAATAGTTAAAAATATTTCCAGTTTAGTTCTCTAATGAAATTAGATAAGCTTGTTTAATTTTTTTAGCAGTATCTGTCCAAGACCAAGAATTCATTTGTTTTTCTGCCAAACTTGTTAAAATTTCTTTTTGTTTAATGGCATCTTTAATCGCATTTAATAATGATTTAGAATCATCAGCTTCATCATATAGAATTCCCGCATTTTGTACCATATTAGTGGCACACCCATAATTTGGTGTTATTACTGGTTTCCCATAAGACAAAGCCAGGACAACAACTCCCGAAGTTAGATAGTTTTTTCCAGGCATGACTACAAAATCAGTCGCTTTGAGGAGGCAATCAAGTTGATCATTAGTTACAAGATTTAAGTAAAGATGAATGTTCCATGCACCCCAACACTTTTTTTCGATTGTTTGTCGGAGTTTTATATCTGTATTTCCTGCTATCCATAAGCAAGCATTGTTGTTTCCTAATTCTTTAAATGCATCGATTAGAGATAATGCATTCCTATGTGGCCGTTGGGTTCCAAAAAACAAAAACATCAATTCATTTTCTTTTATATTTAAGTACTTCCGTGCATCCAAACGGCTTAAAGTACTTTGATAAAAATCCTTGTAGTCACCTAAAGGGCTTACAACTACTTTTTTAGGTACTCCTAAGGACTGTTGAATTAATGATTCAATACCTTTGCAATTTAATAAAACAACCGCCACATTCTTTAATAAATATTTTCTTGCAAATATTTGCATTCGCGATGGATTTTGGCTGGAATGGGGAAATATATCATGAATTGTCCAGACAATAGGTATCTTAATAATTCTCAATAGGTTTACCATTAGAATTAACCATAAAATCCCCAAGGTTTTTTTTATTCGGTTGCTTCCAGGGAATCTAATGGGCAGATTTACCCAATCAAACTCATATTGTTTTTCTGGCCAATGTAAATGGATTACATCAATTTTTTTTCTGTTATTTAATACCCAAAACATTGTCATCCTTTTAGGTGTAGGAAGACAAGAACAACCAATCTTCTCCAATTCGTTGGCTATTTTTAACAAAAAAGGGTGCATTTCTTTCATCCATGGATCATCAGACCTTGGATTTGGAAACATAGCTACTCGAATGAATGGATCCATATTCATTCCTTATATTTTGTAAATATTTTTTTCATATAAATTCGTTAACTGTTCAATTATTCTTTCTGGGTTATGGGTTTTTACAATATTTTCTTTAAGGAGCAGCCCCAAATGTAATAATTCATCATCACTATACCCATCGATTTGCATAATTTTTTGAGACAATGAAATTGAATCACCCTTTTTTACCAACAGATCCGTACACAAGGGCGAGTAGAACTCATCTAAACCAGAATCGTAAGTTCCAATAATTATTTTTCCTATTTCCATCACTTCAAGAAGAGAATTTGGACTATTATCAATAATTGATGGCATTAAAACAAATTTTGATTTTTCAATAACTGGAAAAAGCTGGGAATGCTTTATTGTCGGAAAAAAAATAAAATTGGGGTTGCAGAATGAATCCCCAATAATATCCTTCATTCTCGCCAAATTTGAAATTCCATTGGTTCTGATATCGTGTCCAATAACGACTAATTTTTTATCGAAACCCATTTCCCAGCAGGTTCTTATTGCCTCTGCGATATTGAAAATTCCTTTTCGTCTAGACAAAACACCAAAGTAGAGCACATATTGAAAATCTTCCAAATGATTTTCTCTCATAAAATCAAAATCCCATTTGAGAAAATTTACGTGGATTGGTGAACCAATAATATCAACGGGTCTCTTTAGATTTTTTGTTAAGATATTTGCTAGATATTTTGAAGGGGCAAATATCTTATCTGCTTTTTTGTATTGTCGGGCTTCAAGCTTTTGAACCATCCTTGAATCCAATGTTGGACGAATTTCATTTTCCTCATCCCATAATTTTCTATCACTAGACGCCCGAACTATAAGTTGATAATTCCGTTTCCGAGGTAAAAAAATTCCAATACTTTCAAGGTTTGGAACCTGAACAATATCAAGATCAGGAATTTTGGATATTTGATTAGAAAATGCCCATGAATTAATCAACATATTTATCGTATTATCCAGTCGTAAATCCGCCCATGGAAATAATTTAATAAATACTTTGTTAATTTTTAACAATATTCCTTTGAATCTATTTTTTTTCTTGTCTAAAATTAATGGATAAACTAATAAGGATTCTGTTGAGATTTCTTGAAGACCTAAGGGATCTCTTTCGATAATAATCGCTTTAATGCCCTTTTTTAACATTGGATCGACAATGCTTTTCAGATATATATTCACCCCACCCATCATTTCTTCATCACGAAGAAAATGATTTGTATAAAATAAGACCGTTTTGGATTTTTCCATGGTTATTGAATTTTTCAACTATTTTCCATTAGTAAGGATTTGACGCTCTCTTTTTTGTGTATTCTTTCGGAGCATCCTTTTAATCATTACTTTGTGTCCAAACCAGTTTTGGCGCAATAAAACCGCTTCTGGAACTAACAATGTAATTTGTAAATGATTGTTGGTTACCAACATGAAATGATATTTGTTGACGGTCATAACGCGGAGATGGTAGCGCATATAAATTCACCCTAGCTGTATAGTTCCCGGGCAATAAATATACTTCGTTAAAATCAACTTCAAAAGAATAATTGCGTTTTTGTTCATCTATCTCAAGAAAGCAATCTCTAGGTGATGTTACAAAAATAATATTCCCAAATTGATCTAATAAATCTAAACTTAATTGTAGGTTTTTTACAGCTTTTCCATTTTGGAGCATTACTTTTATTCGAACGCGGTCTGCATTAGTAATTGTTCGTCTAAGATCATTTTCTTCATCAAGAAGACTAATTTGAGTGATACATGTTTCATTTTTATAATCACCTATTCTCTGCCAACTTAAACGATTTTCCTCGATCTGACTGTTAAGATAATCTCTTACTACGACATTAATATTGTCATTACTAATTAACTTGCCCTCAGCCAGTAAAATTCCTCGAGAGCATAATCTTTGGATTGCACCCATATTATGGCTCACGAATAAAACCGTTCGACCTTCGCCCGCCACATCCCCCATCTTACCCAGACATTTTTTCTGAAATTCAGCATCGCCAACCGCGAGCACTTCATCCACTACCAGAATCTCCGGATCGAGGTGGGCAGCAACAGCGAAAGCCAGTCGCACATACATCCCGCTTGAATAGCGCTTTACCGGCGTGTCGATGAACTTTTCCACCCCCGAAAAAGCCACTATTTCATCAAACTTACGTGCCACCTCTGTCTTTTTCATCCCCAGAATGGCGCCATTGAGAAAGACATTTTCCCGCCCTGTCAACTCAGGGTGAAAACCGGTGCCCACTTCAAGCAGGCTGCCAATACGCCCCTTTATGCGCACCACCCCGCTGGTCGGCGCGGTCACCCGCGAGAGAATCTTCAGCAGGGTGCTTTTACCGGCACCATTCTTGCCGATAATGCCCAGCGCTTCCCCCTGCTCCACCGTGAAGGAAACATCATCAAGCGCTAGGATGGATTCGCCAATGCTTTCGAAGGCATCCTTTTGACCGATGCGGGTGTAAGGATCCGGCTTGCCGCGTACTTGCGCCCATTTGCGTTCAAGATCGCGTGTGAGCGTGCCCGTTCCGATCACCCCAAGGTTGTATTGCTTGGTCAAATGCTCAACGGAAATTACTGCTTTGCTCATACATCACACCGTGTCAATAAATGTCTTTTCAACGCGGTTGAAGATTATCACGCCGATAAACAACACCACCAGCGTAAATGCCGCGCTGTACCCCAGCCCAGCCCATGACACCTCACCAGCGCCCAGAAAGCCCACGCGGAAGGTCTCCACAATGGGTGTGATGGGGTTGATATCCGCCAGCCAGCGCCACTGCGCAGGGATGGACGAGACCGGGTAAATCACCGGGGTAAAATACATCAGCAGTGAAACGCCGAAGCTTACCAGGTTTTGCAGATCGCGATATTTTGTAGTCAGCGAAGAAACCACGATGCCGAATCCCAGCCCCAAACCTGCCATCAGCAAGATCAGCAAAGGCAATGCCAGTGCCCACAGGGTCAGCCTCACCTCCACTCCACGCAGCACGTAATACACCAGAAAGCATAAGAAGAAAGCAAACTGGATGGCAAAGGTGATCAAACTGGAGAGGATGATTGAAATTGGCGAAACCAGCCGGGGAAAATACACTTTGCCGAAAAGATGGGCATTTGAAATGAAAGTGGTGGAAGTTCCGGTGAAGCAGCTTGAAAAATAACTCCACAGTACTGTGCCGGACATATAGAAGAGAATTTGCGGCAAACCATCGGTGGGAAGTTGAGCAATATTGCCAAAGACGACGGTAAAAGTGAGCGTCGTCAGCAGGGGTTGAATAATAAACCAGAGCGGACCCAGGATCGTCTGCTTATATTTGGAGACGAAATCGCGGCGCACAAAGAGGGCGATAAGATCGCGGTAATGCCACACGTCGCGCAGCTGCAGGTCATACCATTTTTTACGCGCGGTAATGACGAGATCCCAATCCTGTTCAGAGGGTATGTCAACATTCTTCATAAACAGATCCGTAGTCTTAGGCTAATTATTAATTTCGTCGGGTGAAACGCTGGAGGAAGCGAACCCGTGTGCTGCCTTCGGGAAAGAGCCGGTAGCGCAGGGTTCCGATAGAATGGAACACACGGAACATCCTTTTACCGCCGACTTCAACCGCCAGCCGCTCATGAGCCAGCCCTTCTCCTTTGCGAAGCGCATAGACGCGAGTTTTAGCGATCATTTCACAAATGGAATGGATCAGACGGGTTTCTGAGTCGGTAAGCGCCGGTACCTCCCGCTTGAGGCAGGTTTCGTAGAGGCGCAGCAGCTTTTCCGTCTGGCGGGCGGCTGAAAACTCGGCTGTGGCAAGCGCCCGGAGCTGCATCCCATATTCCTGGTGGTATAAACCGATTTCGTCCACCAGCTCCTGCACCGTAAAGTTGCGCTGGTAGCGTTTGCCGGAAAAATTTCGTTTGAGGACCTCCGCGAAATTCTGCGGGGTGACCAATCCATCGCCACCTTCATGATCAAACACGATCGGAACACGACCGCAGAACATGGCTTCAATCACACCGCGCCCAAGAGAAAAGACAATGTCACTGGCACGAATCATATCCGGGATCCGATCATTCGTCACACGTCCGAAGCGGGCTCCGACAAAAGTGATCTGAATATTGCGCTGCCGGCACGCCTCGCGGATAATCGACTCGGTTCGCGGGTCCACCTTATTGCTGAGCATCAAAGCCCGCCGCGGTTGGGGAGGAAGAGCCTCACCAGGGAAAAACAACCGCTCATCCACCAGGTTGCGAACTATTTCCAACCTGTCAGCCGGAACACCGTTGGCAAGCATGGATTCCCTGATGCCATCACTGGAAGCAACAAATTGAGAAATTCCGATGTTAGCCTGTGGAAGGTGTTCCAGAGTGGATTTGATGCCGTGCGCCATATAGAGGATAGGCAGCGAGGGAAAACGATCACGGACTTCATAAGCGGTGATATTGTGATGGACATGCGCGAGATGGAAATCATCCGGCAATGCAGTCAGATCATCGCAAACTGGAATTCCCCGCCGATCAAACTTCTCCCGAATTCCGCCGAGAAAAGGTGAATAGACCACCACCTCATGACCAAGCTGCACCAGCTGGTCAGCAAGGGTGTATACAAACACCTCGGTGCCGTTATCGTTGATCAATTGGTGATTCGTGAGCAGGATTTTCATTAAAAATAAAAAAAAAGCTTAGCAGAAGTAAATAGATAAAAAAATGATACCTGAAATCTCAGAAACAATAACTTTCTATTAAATTACGGATTTTTTTACCCGAGACTGTCCAATTAAGCCTTGTTTCATATTCCCTGAAGGAGCTCATTGCCAGTTTTCGGTATTCTTCTTTTGAAGAAAAATATTTTTCGATCAACTCACAATAAGCTTCAGGGCTTGCCGTTAGGGGGAAAGTTTGGCCATTTTTTCCATCAGAAATGGCACTTGGAATTCCACCCACATTTGTAGCCAATGAAAAAACGCCATAAGAGCTTGCTTCGGAAAATACAATACCAAAATATTCAGCTCGAGAGGGGAGGATTAAAAAATGGGCATCAGTAAATAATTTGTCTAATAATTTCTTCCCGGCTTCAGTTGATTTGGATACAAACCCATGACGAATTACAAAATCAGGGGTTTTTTCATCCGGATCACAGCCCACAATGTGAAGTTCGGTTCGTAAACCTCGGTTGTTTAGTCTTTCTGCAACTTTGACAGCCAAATCTCCCCCCTTTCTATACCAGTCTACTCCTAAGAACAACAGACGACAGGTGTTGAAATCCTTTCCGTCTACAATTCTCGTGATATCTTCAGTAGTGCGATCACACTCAATATTAGCGCCAAACGGCACTACTTTAACTTTATCAGGATTAATCTCATATTTTTCAATTGTTTTATTAGCTGCCCACTGAGATGAAAGGATTATAAGGCTGCATTTGGATAAAGCTATTTGTGTTGTTTCGTTACCTTTTTTTATCGTTTCCTTACATAAATTAGTATAGTAAGGATAAAAATCGATCCCGCAGGCAAAGGTGGAATCAAGCCAGACTACTATGGGTTTCGTCGTATCTAGATAAGTTATCGGAGATGTGCCGGGGCAAAAAACCAGATCGTGATCAAGAGATGAAAGTGCCGTTTCTACTTGATCTGCATAATTTTTTAATACCCTTGGTTCTCTTTCTCTGTGGTAATTTTTACTTAATAAATATTTATAAATTCCCTTCTTTATTTTGGTTTGTAATTTGTACGGTTCAGATAAACCACCAACCGAATAAACTTCAAAGCCGGCTTGTTCAAGGGCAGACCGAATAAAAAAACCTAACCCTGACCAATTTTTAATTTCAGAGGAATCATAAGCGGTTACATAAGCAATTTTCATGAAATTATGTTCATACTCATAGGGGGATACAAACCAGGAGGAGTCAATTTTGATCGCTGCGCGCTCCGCCCTTTCGACATCCCCGGGGATGTCGAAGCCGTCATTTTTCTAACACCCTGCCCTTTCGGATCTTGCCGGATCCTGTGCGGGAGGGATTTACGTCCAGCCAACACCTCGCCTGTTTTCCTTGGTGGTTATTTGAATAGTATCGATTTTCTTATTATATTACCGCAATACAATCCTCTAAAACTTAAGCGGTTGAAATCAGTCATTATCAAGATCAAGGGCTGGCGAACATGATTTTTGCCTTGCTTCCTATACAATCCCCTCTTAGGTCATTCAACTCTTTCGGAGGAGGTTTGTTGTTTGCATGTTGCCGAGAAGAGAAAAACCCTGTATGATTGATTTTATCACTTAAGATTCTGCCATTCTAATTGCACATCTCGCGCAGCGGCAATCGAAAATGGTGGAAGGATCTCTTTCCAGGAGAAATTATGTTTCAAACAATTGAAGAAGCCGTTCAGTTTACCAAGTCTCAGCACATTGAAATGGTCGACCTTAAATTTTCTGATTTATGGGGACGCTGGCATCACGTCACCCTTTCAGCGGAGGCATTTTCACCGCGGACGATGACTGCCGGGGTCGGATTTGATGGCTCAAGTGTCGGGCTGAAGAGCGTTAAGTCAGGAGATATGGCATTAATCCCGGACTTAACCACCGGTTTCATCGATCCCTTCTGGAACACCCCCACGCTGAGCTTTATTTGCAGTGCTGTTGAAGCGGATAGTAAAAAATTATTCGCCCGCGATCCAAGGGTGATCCTGCAGCGCACAGAAGAGTTTCTACGCCAGAGTAGCATCGCTGACCGCAGTGTCTGGGGACCAGAGCTAGAGTTCTATGTTTTTGACCGGGTGATGATTGAGAATAACATACAAACCGCCTCCTACCGGTTGGATTCGAGTGAAGCCAACTGGAATAGCGGTCAGCCAGGTCAGGGATACTTCATCCCTATCCATGGCGGGTACCATGCGATCCCACCGCGCGATCAGACCTTTACCCTGCGCACCGAGATGGTTCGTTTGCTGCAGCAATGCGGCGTTCCGGTCAAGTATCATCATCATGAGGTTGGCGGTCCGGGGCAATGTGAGATTGAAACCCCGATGATGGGAGCCATCCGGTCCGCCGATGCTGCCATGCTGATCAAATACATCGCCAAGATGGTGGCTCATCAAGCCGGCAAGTCGGTCACTTTTCTACCAAAACCACTTTTTGGCGAAGCTGGCTCAGGGATGCACTTTCATCAGCAGTTGTTTCAGCAGGAGACAAATGTTTTTTATGATGGCAGCGCGCTCAACCTGCTCAGCCAGAGCGCACTGTACTATATCGGCGGTCTATTGACGCATGCCCCGGCAGTACTTGCCCTCACCAATCCCTCCACCAATTCCTACCGGCGGCTGGTACCCGGCTATGAAGCGCCGGTCAATGCCTTCTTCTCCTCCGGAAACCGCAGTGCGGCAATCCGGGTGCCCAAATACGCCACTGAACCGGATGCCGTCCGCTTCGAATTCCGTCCGCCGGATGCCACCTGCAACCCTTATATCGCCATGGCGGCAATGCTGATGGCTGGAATCGATGGCATCAAGAAGAAAATTGACCCCACGGCAGAAGGCTTTGGACCGATTGACGTCAATATTTTCTCCTTATCCGAGGAGGAACGGGCGACCATCAAACGCCTGCCCACTTCATTGGGAGAAGCGATGGACGCTCTGCAGGCAGACCATGAGTTCTTACTGGCAGGAGATGTATTCAGCGAGGAAATGCTCGTGGAGTGGATTAAGACCAAGCGGAAGGAAGAATACGATCTACAGCTTCGTCCACACCCTTACGAAGTCGAGTTGTATTACGATTTATAATCCCCCACCTAAAAAACAAGCCAGGCGATCGCCTGGCTTGTTTTGATCACAAGTCACATTTACTTGATGATGACCACATCTGAGCCGGTTCGACCAAAAACTTCAGGGGAATACATCTCCTCAGCTTTCGCCGGAGGAACGATGAACGTACCAGGCGTAGTCGCCCGGGCATAATAGGTATAGTCGTACACTCCGTCCCACAATAAAGTAGTAAAGGCTTCCGCCCGATCCTCGCGCAAATTTTGGTGGTCATACCAGGTTCGCCACCACCACCATCCATAGGAGAATGTTTGCGGATCTTCATTGGGAACATTCTGTGAAACCGACAAAGCAGGGTTGATGATCTCCAACCCCGCCGGCAGCGGGTCAACCAGCGCGACATGATAGCGGCGGTTATCTGCCACCATGGTGAGGTGCACTTTCACCCGGGCGCCTGCGCGAATGTGCCATGTGCCGTCCGCGTCCTGGCTGACATCGGCAGGGTCATCCAGCGCTTCGTAACGCCTCTCCACAACAAACCCCATTTCCACCGGGTCAAGATCCAAATCGGCAGGGGCATATTTGAGACCCAGGCGGTAATAAAGTCTTCCTGCCCCTTCCTTGCTGAGGATTACCGCGCTGCTTTCTTTTTGCCCGGTAGTCTCATCCAGCACAGCTGTCATTGGAATCTTCAGCTGGTAGATGTCGGTGGTATACCCTCTGAATTCGCTGCTTCCGGCATAGTTATCCCCCAACCAGATCCGTGCCACAAAATCTGGTTCCGCATCCTCGTACACATTGAAATAGCGGTCAAGGGCAATCAACACAAAAACATTTTCCTGTGTCGATTCCCAGCGACCCTGAGTACGGTGGGCGAGCAAACCCTTGACCAGTTTGGGGATGAGATCGCTCTGAGGGTTGTCCTTGATTAGCGCGTCCAAAAGGATGGCATCGGTGCGACGGTTGGAGCTGAGCAACAGATAGGTCTGATCGGTGTATTGGGTGGTGAAATTGGCAGCTCCGGCGGTTTCGACGACGTGATTATTGACGTACTGACGAATCTCCTGCAACGTAGATTCATCCTCGATCACTTGCCAGAGCCAGCCAATCGCCTCCATGGACAGGTTTTCGAGACCGGCTTCATTGAGAAGGCGAAGCGCCTTCGCCGCATCCGCATCATTCCATTGCGCCCGCACGTAAAGGGCATAGGCGCTTAGTGTCCAGCGGGTTTGCTCGGAATACCAGTATGGATAATGAGTCTCGATCTCCCTCAAATAAGTCAGCGTGCCTTCTCCCATTCCTGCGGGTAAAGCATAACCTTTCTGCTGGGCGCGCATGAGCGCGTGCGCAGTGTGAATTGTATTGAATGGTATCGACTCAAAACCTCGGCGCCAGTAGGGAAAACCGCCATCCTCATTCTGCAATTTTTGCAGTTGATCCAAATCGCTCTTTACCTGATCCGTAAGCACTGCTGGTGATGGCAGCTCTTCTGCCTGGAACGCACTCAACACATCTTTTAAAGATGCGATCGCCAGGATTCGGGAAGCAATCTGTTCGGATCCCTCGAACGGGTAATCCACCAGATAAATCACCGCATCTGTCAGTGCCTGCAGTGCTGTGGAAGAAGTTTCGATTTCCAATCCGCCAAATTGCGGGAAAACCCCGTGGGGTTGGAGGATAGGTTGCGAAATTGCTCCTTCATCAATAACACCATAGGTGGCGAAGGCTTCTGTGGTTGCGGGCGTATTCACCGGCAGCTCCACCACTGCGGCATCCGCATACGTGCCTGATACCGCCGCGATCTGAACGCGCGCCAGTCCCGTCATTACCGTGCTCGCAGCGAATCGCACTTCCACCCGGTCATTTGCCGGAACCGTGATCCGCATGCCTGGTTGGAGGATTTCCAAATTCGTGGCACGCGCCACAACCTCCACATCCATGGAAGTTTCCGTTTGATTTTGCACCACAACCGGCAATTCGAAGCGATCCCCAAAGTTCAAGAAGCGTGGAGCGGAAGGACGAACCATCAATGGCAGCCGGGCGGTAAGGTTGGCTTCACCTTGCCCAAACCTTTGCCCGCTCTCATCCGTTGCCACCACCATAATACGGTAACGGGTCAGGTTATCTGGCAAGGTGACCTGCAGCCGGGCATTCCCTTTGCCATTGGTGCGCACTGACGGAGAAAAATTCGCCAGCGGATTGAAATTGGTGCGGATGGTGATGGATGAAGTTTGAGTAAGAGCAGACTTCATGGAATCCATCGCTAACGGGGCTTCGGCTTGCGTTGCCCTCATGAAATCTATTCCTGAACCACCGCCCATCGCTGCCAGATTCTCCTCAGCAGGAAAATTCAGCGGGTTGGCAAGGATAATGCTACTTCTCGCATAGGTGCTCGAAATGCCGCTATCTCTGACCGTATAAAAGACATCCAGTGGATTGGCGAGTTGGTAGTTGCTCAAGGCGAGGATAGCTTCATCCACCACGATTACAGCAAATTCAGCATCCGGGACGGGATTCCCACTGGCATCTGTCAGATGCAGTTGAAGAATTGTGGAACCGCCGGGTTGCAAGGAGGTCTCTTCAGGATTTACTTGTACCGTAAGAGAGCGGGTGACCGGGGGTATGCTGAGGTTCATGCTGGCTGTGGCATAAGCCGGGCGAGGACTAGCGTTTTTGATTACTTCGCCATCCTCACCCACTCTTGGCGCTGCGCCTGACAAATCCACCTGAATGCTGATGTTGGGGATGTACTCCTCTTTGATCGGGATGGACAGGGTGGTGGTGCCATTTTCAATCGTGAACCGTTGAGTATAGAGGAAGCCGCTGCGCCCAACAGTCAGCAAACCTTCAGCGGGGCTGAAAGGTGACTTAACCAGGATGTGCGCGGTTTCACCTGGCTGGTAATTTTCACGGTCAGGGATGAGTGTCACCGTTTCCTGCTCCACGTTTCGGGCAGGCGGCTGTTGCCCGCCGCTCACCCATCGCCGGATGCGTGTCTTGTTGATTCGCCCTGAGGAATCCCGTACCTCGGCAGTGATGCGGTAGCTTCCACCCAATGGCGTTTCGAAGCGGCATGTTCCTGGTTCGAAGTTTGAAGTTTGCCGGCAGGTTTGCGGATCGGTTTCGACTTCAACCCACTCGCCCTGTTGATATTTCCATTCCAGCCGCGCCGCGGTAAGATTCACCAGCTGACCCGCTATGGCGTTCCCATCCAGATCCGTTACAATAAAATCCACCTTTAGCGGGGTCCCTCGCTCAACAAAGAATTTTTCACTGCGCAAACCGATATAAAACTCCGCGGGATGAACCAACAAAGTGGTGCTCCCTGCCCAGGCTTGCCGATTTACATCCATGACCGTCGCCTGGGCAACGATCGACTTTGGCTCCGGAAACTCTCCATCCTCGTCCGGCTGAATGAAATCCAACTTGAGGAAATGCTCTCCATTCACATCCGTGGTACCGCTGAAAGTCTCGGTGGTGGATTCATCTTCCCGCCATGAATCAATATAATCATAGGACATCATCCACCAGGGGTGCCAGTCCCCAAAAACAAAATCCGACCAGTTGGGTGGAATGTACTTTCCGGGTGATGTCTGCACTTGCCAGGTTACCGGGGCATTTTGGAGCCCGCCGCCGGCATAGTATTTTGCCTGCACAGCCAGCAAGGCTTCGCCGCCTGCGAAGTAGGGTCCAGTGGTAACATTGCGCGCATTTACTTCAAATTCAGGCGTGCGAAACTCCTCAATTTGGAAAGAATGCGAATAAGAGTTACCCTCTTCGGTTAAGAATCCACCCTTGACATACAAATCGATAGAAGCCTCCCCTAAATTTACAACTTCTGGCAGGGAGAAAGCGAAATCAAACCCGCCCAGTGTGTTGGCGACCGTACTTCCGTTAAGGAGCTCGTTGCCCTGAGAATCGGTAACCCGATAATTCACCTCCCCCAGGTTCACCCCCGGCAGTCCAACGTCTCCCTGCTGATCACCCCCCAGCAAACGGACCCACCCTTTGACATGGACTTCCTCTCCGGGGCGGTATATCCCGCGATCGTCGAATACATACCAGCGCAGGAAATCCGAGGGGGTATTTCTGGTCCATCTCGAATCTCCCCACGGGTAAGGTGAGTTCGGCAATAGGGCGACATCCTCGCCCTGTCGGGCAACCAGGTACCTGGCACCGTCAGGAATAGGGAAACGGGCGATCCCTTCCGCATTGGTAACCGCGCCTGTGTTTCCCTTACTGGATGAAATGGATATGCCTGCCAAAGGACGACCATCTCGTAGTTGGTTTACCCACACCACCATGTCTGAGTGATCCACATAAGCGTCCAAGCCGATATCAGTCACCTGTACCCATGCATGGATGGTCTGATTGAATCGCTGCCATTTTTCGTCCTCCGTTGCAAAGAAACCTGGAGGAGGTTCCACTTTAATGATGAATTGACCGTAACCTCCCTTCAGATAAGGCGCAAGATCGATCTGCACTTCGGTCAATGTATCCTCAGGTATTTTCAACTCCCTGAGTTCGTCCAGCACCTGTTTACCAGGGATTTCCAAAAGGGTGTCTGACTGCACCCATTCCTGGTAGTAAGTGAGGTAATCGTTCCAATCCGCAGGCGAAACAGCATAAATTTGAATGCGCACCTTTTGGTAATTGCGAGCGTAAAATGAAAAAGAAGGAGGATCTGCCTGTGGATCAAGTGTGACAAAGTATTTATTCGGACGCATGAGCAGTGGTTCAGCTTTGCCCACTTTGAAAGTTAATATTTGATCTTTTCCAAGGGTCTGACCAAAAATGTCTCTCAGACTGGATGAAAGGGTTACCTTATAGGTTGTTTGACCTCGTGTCTCCCCCATGATAGTGATCGAACTATAAACGGCATTCACCACCATCCCTGGAATCGGAGGGTCGGCGGAAATCCAATCCTCTGAAAAAATTTCTGAATCCAGAGAATTATTGAACTGAATGGTAAAAGGAGCCAGCGGAACACAATCGTCCTCATAGCCAGAACAGCCATATTCCACTACACGCAGCGGTGCATAGGTATAGAAGGAAAACGATTGTGCCGTCGTGGTAATCAGTGGACCCTCTGCGGAGGGTGTGCCCGGACCAACGGTAACGCTCACGGTAGTGTCTGGCAGCAAAGGTTCAAGGGCTTTGAAAACCAGCCAGCGTCCCTCCATCGCCTTGTCCACCCCCTGCTTCACTTCTTCATTTTCTTCAATTTCGTCCACCGTTGCCAGGCGCAACTTGACGGGTTGTGAACCGGCAAACATAGTAATCGTCTCCAACACAGCCTGTGGATCAATGCGCTGATCAAAATGGAGGAAAACCAGCGGATCGGTTGTTTGAGGTATGTTTTCGGGGTAAATCTCGATCACCTTAGGCGCAGGTGTGCTAAATGTCCAACTGACTTCCTGCAACAGTTCCGCACCCGAAAGGGATTTCACTCCTGAGGGGATTGTTACGCGGTATTCGGTAGCTTTCGGTAGGCGGTCTATCTGTTCAGAATCATATTCAAAAGTGAGAGTTTTGGTTCCCAACCAACGCCATGTTCCGGGCAGAGTGGGTTGCAGCTTGACCGGCACCTCGAGGGTTGCAAGGTCAGCTAAAGTGCCCAGTGGAACCATCGGCTGATTAAATGTGATCGAGATGAAGGGTGCAATCGGGATTTCCCCCTCGGGGGCATAACGAAGAACTGTCAGCGGCTCTGTCGTGGAAGGAACTACCGGGGTTTGCGTGGCTTCTGGCGGGAAGGTTTGAGGAATGACCGTTCCTGGTCGCGGAGGAGGGAGTAGTTCTACTGGATATTGGAATTCTTTCTGTTCAGAAGGTGTCAACGGAAGCCCGGGAAGGCGATCAAAGATAGCCCTGGCTTCCTCTGGCATGAGCGGTTCACCCGTAACTTGCGGAACCGGTTCCGAAGTTCCTTGTTGAGCCTGCCCCTCACTCAATTGCACCTGCAATTGTTTGTTACCCATAATTTGCCCTCCCCCAACAAAAATCGACTCATCCGCCTTAATTGGATTGGTAAGAGGATTCGGCACGGATGTCTGCTCCGGTGAGTGAGCGCAGCCCGTCAGGAGAAAAAAGGTGAACAAACCCATCAGTCCTAGAAGGCGGATAGATCTGACCTTCAAACAACACAACTTAAAATCGGAAAACTTTTCCATGGCAAGACCCTCCCCTTACATGACGCTGGCTGATTCATTCCAGTTCCGCTGTGAAAGTGAGCCACAATTTAGAACTGATGCCAGGTTGTTCATCGTTCCATTACATTTTAATGATCTTGTAAATGAACATGATAGATTTTGCCTCATGCACCTTAGATTGTAGCGCGGGAAATTACTTCTTTTTAAAGATATAATTGGCGGGTATGCACCGGACACTTCTTCGCAAAATGGTTAGCCTTCATGGATGTTAGTTTCTTCCTGTTGGTTTTCGTCGGATTCATTGCTCAAATCATCGACGGCAGTCTGGGAATGGCTTATGGCGTATCCGCCAACAGTTTCCTTCTGGCAATCGGATTATCCCCCGCAATCGCCAGCGCAAGTGTCCACGCATCTGAGGTGGTCACCACTCTGGTTTCAGGTTTTTCCCACTGGAGATTTGGCAATACAGATCGGAGAATGATCCTCCGATTGTTAATCCCCGGGGTCATTGGCGGCGGGGTTGGAGCCTACGTGCTCACCTCGATTGATGGAAATAGTATCAAGCCCTATATTTCCATCTATCTGTTGCTGATGGGGCTGCGCATTTTGTATAAAGCATTCAAACCCACCCCGGAACATAACCGGGAACCAAAGACCAGTCTCCTTGTAGGTCTCGGTCTTACCGGTGGAACACTCGATGCCATCGGAGGTGGCGGTTGGGGACCTGTAGTGACCTCTACGCTCATCTCCACGGGGCATTCACCACGGAAAACCATCGGTTCGGTAAATTTCTCAGAATTCTTCGTCACCCTTACCGAATCCGTGGTTTTTATCGTCACCATCGGGCTTACTAATTGGAAGGTTATTCTGGGTTTATTACTGGGAGGGATCATCGCTGCCCCCCTCGGCGCCGTGGTCACCAAGAAACTGCCACAAAAAGCCATTATGATTATCGTCGGAGCGCTCATCATCATCCTTCAGGTAAGAACTTTGGCGCAAATTTGGCTCTGATTGGGATTATGATAGGGAAGAAAAATTATGAACCTGGAAATTCATCCTCACCAGCATGTCGTCAGCCTGCAGGATCGCAGCAGGATTAAAGGTCACCGACCGCTTGTCATCTGGTTGACGGGTCTTTCAGGCAGCGGCAAGAGCACCATTGCCAATGCGCTTGAATTTCAACTGGTAAACACATGGCATGCTCATACCTACCTGCTGGATGGTGATAACGTCCGCAGTGGGCTCAACGCAGGGCTTGGTTTTTCGGATGAGGATCGCAAGGAAAACATCCGCCGTGTGGGTGAAGTTGCCAGATTAATGTATAATGCCGGGTTGATTGTAATCACGGCATTCATCAGCCCCTTCCAATCTGACCGGGCGATGGTGCGCTCACTGTTTGAGCCGGGTGCATTTTGGGAAGTTTTTGTTTCCTGTTCTCTGGAAACTTGCATGAAAAGGGACCCCAAAAAACTGTACCAAAAAGCCCTCGCTGGTGAAATTAGCGCATTTACCGGAATCACCTCACCTTATGAGCCTCCTCAGGAACCTGAAATTGAGTTCAACACAGATGAAATGAGCGTGGAGGCTTGTGTAGAGAAAATTCTGGAGCGCATGGTGAGCCACCGGATTCTGACAAAAGTTAATGAGGAAAATCATTAATCATGGAACACTTAAAAGAACTTGAGAATCGTAGCGTATACATTCTTCGTGAAGCCTATGCGAATTTTAAGAACCTGGGCATGTTGTGGTCAATGGGCAAAGATAGTACGGTATTGCTCTGGTTAGCCCGCAAAGCTTTTTTTGGTCATGTTCCCTTTCCATTAATCCATATTGATACTCATTTTAAAATCCCTGAAATGATCACTTACCGCGACCGGCTGGTCAAAGAAATGAAACTGACGATGATTGTCGGCGAAAACCGTGCCGCGCTGGATGCCAAAACCACCTTTCCGGATGGTAAAGTAGACCGCCTGACCTGCTGCGGGCTATTAAAAACGGAAGCCTTGCGGCAAACGCTAAGCGGCGAAGGAAAAAGATGGATCTTCAACCATGATACCGACCGTTACGAAGAAGAGCTCAACCCGGAGCCTTTCACCGGGGTCATCGTTGGCGCAAGGGCGGATGAAGAGGGATCACGTTCTAAGGAACGCTATTTTTCACCTCGAGACAAGCAAAACGAGTGGGATATCGCCGACCAGCCACCCGAATTCTGGAATCAGTACAAGACTGACTTCGCTCCCGGCACCAACGTACGCATTCACCCCCTGCTGGACTGGACGGAACTAAACATCTGGGAATACATCCTGGCGGAAAATATTCCTACCGTCTCTTTATATTACAACCAGGGGGATGGGAAACGGTACCGTTCCCTAGGGTGCTATCCCTGCACCTTCCCGGTGGAATCAAATGCCCGCACCGTGCAGGAGATTATCGATGAATTAAGCGTTGGAAAATTCGCCAATATCGCCGAGCGTTCAGGAAGGGCTCAGGATAAGGATGATGGCGGCGGGCTTGAAACTTTGCGCCGGGAAGGATACATGTAATGGTTGACAAAAATCTGGATCTTTCAAAAGAGCAAATGCACGTGGTCGTGGTGGGTCACGTGGATCATGGCAAAAGCACCATAATCGGTCGCCTCCTGG
>JAGPFF010000042.1 GCA_018056725.1 Anaerolineaceae bacterium | reverse complement strand
TTTTAAAGTGTCCATCACGGATCGGGCTTGTTCGAGGGCATTGGGATGAGTGACGTCCACGACATGAATCAAGAGATCAGCTTCACTGATTTCCTCAAGTGTGGCATGGAAAGCGGCGATTAATTGAGTTGGGAGTTTTTGAATAAAACCGACTGTATCAGTCAGCAATCCCTGGTGCCCACCGGGTAGTTCCAACCGGCGCGTTGTTGGGTCAAGAGTCGCAAAAAGCTGATCCGCCACAAGAACATCGGCATGAGTCAACCGGTTTAATAGGGTGGATTTACCAGCATTGGTGTAACCGACCAAACTGATGAGCGGGATACGGGAACGCTTGCGTTGCAAGCGGTAACGTTGCCGGTGAGCGCGAACTTTTTCCAGCTCTTTTTTTAAGACGGAGATTCTTTTACGGATTTCGCGACGATCTACTTCGAGTTGTGTTTCGCCCGGACCGCGCAAGCCGACACCACCGACTGAACCAGCCCGACCGCCTCCTCCACCTGCCTGACGTGCGAGGTGGGTCCAGGCACGGGTAAGGCGGGGCAGCCGATATTCATATTGTGCCAGGGATACCTGAAGTATTCCATCACTCGTGTGGGCGTGCTGGGCGAAAATATCGAGGATTAACGCCGTCCGGTCAAGCACTCTCAGTTTGGAGCCAAACTTTTCTTCCAGATCGCGCTGGTGGCGGGGAGAAAGTTCGGTATCAAAAATAATCATATCCGCTAAATTTTCTTCTGCCAGCAGAGCGATCTCCTCCACTTTACCCGAACCGATCAAAGTACTGGGGTTGGGTATATCAATTTTTTGTGTCGCTTCGCCTACTACTTCAAGGTTGACTGTTTGAGCCAGTCTGGCAAGTTCTGAAAGAGAGTCCTCCATGGAGATGAGAGGTTTCTGGTTGCGAAATTCAACCCCGACCAAAAAAGCACGTTCAACAGGCGGGTTTGTTGGGGTCGTTTTATGAGGCATGTGCGTTTACTTTTTCCAATCTACGATGCGCTCCATGGCTTCACGAATGCGATCGGTGGAGGTGCCCAGCGATATTCGCAGGAATCCCTCGCCGTGTTCGCCATAGACAATTCCCGGTGTGGTACTGACACCAGTTTCTTCCAGCAGGCGCGAGCAAAATGCGATCGAGTCCCTTTCGCCATGAGGCAGTTTTGCCCAAACATAAATCGCCGCATGGGGTGTATCCAACGAAAAACCAGCGCTTTTGAGACCCCTGACCACGAGATCTCGGCGTTCCTTGTAAATTTCATTGCGTTCTTCCAACCATGACTGATCACCGGTGAGCGCTTTTACTCCGGCGCTAAAAATGGGACCGAAGGTGGAGGTGTCCATTTGGCTTTTATACGTGAACAGATAATCAATCACTTCCGGGTTTCCAACCGCCATTCCCAGCCGCCAGCCCGCCATATTGTATGTTTTGGAGAGAGAATTAAACTCGATTGCTACATCTTTCGCTCCGGGAACCTGCATGAGGCTGGGAGCTGTGTAACCATCGAAACAGATATCCACATATGGCGCGTCATGTGCCACGAGGATCCTGTGCTTACGGGCAAAAGTGATCACCTCTTCGAAGAAAGAAAGGCTGGCGATTGCCCCGGTTGGGTTATTGGGATAGTTCAACCACAGGATTTTGGCATCCTTCAATACCTCAGCCGGGATTGCCTCGAGATCGGGTAGGAAATGATTTTCCTCCAGCAATGAAAAATTTACGATTCTACCACCGGCGATGATCCCACTCGCGCTGTAAACTGGGTAACCAGGGTCAGGTACGAGAGCAATATCTCCTGGATTGAGAATCACCTGACTGAGATTGAATAACCCTTCCTTTGAACCGATGAGACCGATAACCTCTGTCTGTGGGTCGAGATTGACTTCAAAGCGATCCAGATAATACTGAGCGACGGCTTTCTTAAAATCCTGGGTTCCGCCTGTGGGTGAATATCCGTGAGTATCCGACCGCCGACTTTTCTCGACCAGTTCTTCAATGATGAAACCGGCTGGTGGAAGGTCAGGGGATCCCATATCAATGCGGATGACATCAACCCCTTTTTGTTTTAGCTGCGAAATTCGATTCCCCAGTGAGGCAAAGAAATAGGGCTCAAAGGAGGAGATCCGTTGGGCAGGAGGCAAAAATGCATTTTTATTATTCATGAGGAATAGATGACCTTGTTAGTGATTTTTATTTTCTTATAAGTTTACGCGACTTCACGGGATTTTACAAATCCGTTATGGGTTAAGCCAGGTGAGCAGGAGGTTGCCGATTATTTCCAGGCTTTCTGCTGAAACCTTATCGGCGGTATCACCAGCGGTGTGCCAGTAAGGATAGTCGAAATCGATGATGTCAATTGCCTGTATGCCGGCATTGAGGAACGGAGTATGATCATCCAGGATACTGTATTTTCCCTCATCCGAAAAAATCTCGTCGTAAGAAAGCGTTTTGGCAACCTGCCAGATTTCATCGACAAGAGCTGGTGAGGAGGATTTTTCTTTATAAATCTGCAGATCTTCATCCCCGATCATGTCGATGACGATAACCGCATCCGGGCTACCATTTAGCTGATTTACGAAAGCCTGAGATCCGAGTATCCAGTCATAGCTGGCAATTCTTCCCTGGTCTTCCAGGTCAAAAAAGACCAGCCAGACTTGCTGGTTGAGATCTTCGGGTAGATTACGCGCAAGTTCCAACAAGACGGCTACCCCGGAGGCACCATCGTTGGCTCCTGGAACCGGTTGGGTTTGAAGCTTGGGGTCGGGGTCGTGGTCTGCTATCAACCGGCTGTCGTAATGGGCACCCAGAATCACCCATTTGGCTCCGGTGCCACGACGAGCAATGATATTCGTAAGGGGCTGACCAAGGCTTTCACTGTATTGAAGCTCAACTTCCCAGCCGGCGGTTGTTAGCTGTTCTTGAATGTAACTTACCGTCAGGTCATGGGCTTCTGAATTGGGGATTCGAGGTCCAAAACCAGTCTGTACGAGCACATCCTGATAAGCCCGTTGGGCATTAAACCGAGAAGAACTGGATTTATTTGTGGATTTATAAAACAGAAAGCCAGCGATCAGGAGGATGCCGAGGAGAAAAAGGAGGATTGAGATCCATTTTTTAAATGCCGGTTGATCCAATTTCTGCCTCCTGGATAAAATCTCGCAGCGTTTTTAATGCGCGTTTGGAATAGGCAAAACCTTTTTCCCGTTTACTCCGGATAAATACTCCAAGGTCGGGTAGCAGACCAAAATTGGCTTTCATCGGGTGAAAATGGTTTGCATCAGCATTTGCCAGATAGTAAAGGAGGGCACCGATCATCGTTTCCCGAGGGAACACGAGTGGAGCCTCATTCTTCAGCAGGCGAGTGGCGTTTATCCCGGCGACGAGCCCTGAGGCAATATTTCCACAATATCCTTCCATGCCGGTAATCTGACCGGCGAAGAAAAGATGGCTTTGAAATTTCCGTTGAAGAGTGGGAAGCAGGTTTTTTGGGGCGTTAATATAGATGTTTCGATGCATTTGTCCGTAGCGGACAAATCTGGCATTTTCTAATCCCGGGATCAGGCGGAAAACGCGATCCTGCTCAGCAAATGTGAGATTGGTTTGAAATCCAACCAGGTTGAAAAGAGATCTAGCCAGGTTTTCCTGCCGAAGTTGGACAACAGCGAAAGGATGGATGTCAGCGTTGGGATTGTGGATACCTACAGGTCGCATCGGACCGTAAGATAAAGACAGCGGGTTGCGAGCTGCCAGAACTTCTATTGGCAGGCAGGCTTCAAAATAATTTCTCGCCTGCTCCTCTCCGATTTGAGGAGCTTCGAAGGAAGGGAGTTGGACTTTTTGGGCATGGAGGAGCTCATGTATGAAAAACATGTATTCCTCCTCGGATAACGGGCAATTCAAATAATCGCCGTTTTCATCCTGTCCTTGACCGTAACGTGATGCCCAAAAAACTTGATCTAAGTTAATGCCTTCATATTCAACAATTGGCGCGACCGCATCGTAAAAATAAAGAAAATCAGCCCCAATGAGGTGGGCAATTTGATCCGTCAAAGCAGGTGAGGTTAATGGACCGCTGGCGATGATACAAGGCGTTTCCGGAAGGAACCTGACTTCTTCACGGATAATCTGGATATTTGGGTGAGCGCTCAATCTGGTGGTGACCAGACTGGAAAAAAGATTCCGATCCACCGCTAAAGCGCCTCCTGCTGCGATGGCGCTTTCATCAGCGCAATTGAGTAGAAATGAATCAAGGCTGCGCAATTCAGCCTTGAGCAAACCTGCCGGGCGATTCCGTTGATTTGCGCCTAATGAATTGGAGCAGATAAGCTCCGCGAGTTGATCGGTACTATGGGCGGGGGTTTGAACTGCCGGGCGCATCTCATAAAGCCGGACGTGAATCCCCGCGGAGGCTGCCTGCCAGGCTGCTTCACATCCTGCCAATCCCCCACCAATGATGCTTAATTCACTGAGTGCCATAAGGGTATTGTAACATCTGACATTTTGCTGGCATGGAACTTGCACTATTATGTGAAAATAGCTATACTCTTAGCAAGGGAGAGGCTGCATTATGTTACAAGTACAGCGACAAACCCAAAAACCATTAACCACGGCTCATCTCGCGCAAACGATGACGTTGTTATCCTTAACCGCAGATGAATTACGGCAACAGATTGATTCTGAACTGGCAGGTAATCCGGCGCTTGAAATAATCGAAGAAAGGCGCTGCCCGACCTGCCATCGGATTTTAACTGAGCCTGGCAAATGTCCCATTTGCAGTATCCCCAGTAATCTTCAGAGCGAAGAACCAGTGGTCTTTCTTTCTCCGCGCGAAGAATTTATCCCGCGCAAAGATTATCAAGATACTGAAATCGATGACGAACCATTTGCACCCGCCTCAGAGGATCTGCCGACTTACGTACTGAGACAAATTGCCCCAGATTTGAGCCTGGAAGAACGAGGATTAGCGGCTTTCCTGTTAACCCACCTGGATGAGGATGGGTTATTGACCACCACTTTGATGGATGTCGCCCGTTACACTCATTTTCCGATTTCCACGGTGGAAAAGGTGCAACACATCATTCAGATGGCAGATCCAATCGGGGTGGGTTCCTGTACCACTAAAGATGCACTCTTAATTCAAATCCAAATGCTGCGTGAAGTGGGCGAGGTTCCGGAACTGGCGGAGGAACTGGTGCGGGATGGCTTGAATACCTTAAGCCACCACCAATATGCCGAACTGGCGCACAAGTATGGTGTTCCGGTGAAGAAGGTGATCACTGCGGCAAGTTTTATCTCTGAAAATCTAAACCCTTACCCGGGGCGCTCGCACTGGGGAGACAGCCGTCAACCAGGCGAATTAATGCCGCAGGTATACCACCAACCGGATATTCTGATCAGTTATCTTAATGATGATCCGGATAAACCACTGGTGGTTGAGATTGTCATGCCGCTCAGTGGCACTTTGCAAGTCAACCCACTCTTCAAGCAGGCAATTCGTCAGGCAGATGAGGACGCCAAAATTGAACTCAAACGGGATCTTGAAAAAGCTTCTCTGTTTGTTAAATGCCTGCAGCAACGCCATCATACAATGGAAAGGTTGCTTACCCGGCTGGTATCGCTTCAGCGCGATTATATTGTGAGAGGCGAAAAATATCTGAAACCGGTAACACGTGCCACTCTTTCGCGGGAACTGGAAGTTCATGAATCCACCATCTCTCGCGCTGTTGCCAATAAGGCAGTGCAGCTCCCCAATCGCAAGATCGTTCCTCTTTCGTCCTTTTTCGATCGCAGTCTTAACGTCCGATCCATACTGAGAGAAATCATCGAAAAGGAACCCAAGCCCTACAGTGATTCAGATCTAGTTGATTTACTGCACGATCGCGGGTTTATTGTTGCCCGGCGTACAGTCGCGAAATATCGTTCCATTGAGGGCATTTTGCCTGCCCATCTGAGAAAGGTCTCTGCAAAAGCTCGATGAGATCATTATCCAACCGGTTTCCGGGTGCGATCAAAACAAAAAAAGAGCCGGGATTTCATGAAATTTTTTCCCTGCTCAATTTCGATGAGTCACCTGCTGCCCTTGTGGATACTGAATCTCAAGCCTTGCTTTACATTAATAGCCGGTTAATCAAACTGGCTCTTTTTTCTCAGCAGGATGTTGCCCAAAAAGATGTTCGAATTTTGCTGCCTGGCTTGAATCTGGCGACTGCCTATTCAGGAGAAACCCGGAATTTAAAACTCGAACGTAAAAACCTTTCACCAGTTGAGGTGCGGGTTCGCTTTGATTATATTGATCCTGCCGGAAAATGGCTGGTGCTTCGATTCTTACCAGCGATGATGGATGATGTGGAGCGAAAAATTGTCCTGGAATCCACTTTTCGGCGTCTCATTGAATTTGTCAGATTGACCGACCTGCCGGAAATTCATCAGAAAATATCGCAGGGTGTTGAAATTATTGCCAAAGTGCTGGATTGTGATACCGTCTGTCTGTATCAGGCGGACCCTGAACATCCCCAGCTTAACCGGGTGGCACAATCCGGTGAGCTAAAAGAACTCCCGGAGGTATTGCCCTCCACTGATCTCATCCGTCTTGAAAAACCTTCCATCTGGGTAATGGGAAACCGCATTCTAACGGAACTCCATCGTTACGGAAAAATTAGCGGGTTTGAGTACGTTGCCTCGGCGCCTTTATTTCAGGGAGGGGGAGCTTTCGGTCTGCTCGTTGCGGCTGGAAAGGGCGGTATTCCGATGAACCTCAGCCTGGACGGGATGGAATTGCTCGCAGCGTTGTTGCTTTCTCTCTTTCAGCAACAAATGTTGGTGAACAATCTCAGCGCCCAGATTGATAATTCATTCGGTTTATTCAATTTGCGCAACCTCACCTTCGAATACATGAACGAAGCGGTCATCATTCTTGATGATCAATTATCCATTTTGGAAATCAACCCTGCTGCTGAATACATGCTCGGATACACGACCTCGGAAGTAAAAAATCAACCTTATGAAAATATTTTGATCGGTACTGACCGCTTGCTGCCGGCATTGCAGGATGCAAGAAAAGGCAAGGCTACATTCAATATTGGCGAGGCTTCGCTCAACCGAAGAAATGGTCATTCATTTCCTGTGGAAGTGAAAGTGATCCCGGTGGTTTTAAATGATCAGGTATCCGCCCTGGAGATTTTGATTACCGATATCAGCGCCCATGTTGAAAGCAAAGCGATTACCCAGCAATTGGAGCATCGAGCCGTGCTGGGGGATTACACAGCTGCCTTCGCACATGATGTACGCAATCCAATCAACAATATTTCTTCCGGCTTGCAATTACTTTCCACCGCTTTCTCTGAAAATGATGCCAACCAGGATATTATCAATCGCATGATGGGTGATTGCTCTAGATTGAACCACTTGATGGAATCCTTTTTAGCTTTTTCGAGACCGTTGGAAATGAAATTTGAGTCTTTTGAGGTTGAGTCGTTCTTAAAACGAATTATCGATCGCTGGCAACCACGGATGGGTCGGGTAAATGTAAAGTCTATGTTGCACGTGGAAGAGAACCTCCCAAAGATCATTGGTGATCCGCGATCGCTGGAAAATGTGTTTACCAACCTGATTTCCAATGCGCTCGAAGCCATGACAGAGGTTGGCGACACACTGGTTGTCAAAGCTGTAAAAGTGCAGGAAATTAATGGGTTTCCAATGGTGGAGATTAGCGTTTCTGACAATGGACCGGGAATTCCTGAAGATATAAAGGAAAGAATTTTCGAACCATTTGTCTCTACTCGTAAAATGGGGACGGGATTAGGATTGGCGATCACAAAACAGATTGTAAATGCTCATAAAGGCAGTCTCCGGGTGGATTCATTTCCCGGAGGGACTGTTTTCACTGTACAATTGCCTGCGGAAAGGGAGACCAAACGATGAGCATTTCTGTACTTGTGGTCGATGATGAAGACAATGCGCGTGAATTTGTGGGAGCCTTGCTGGAGAAGAAGGGGTATGAGGTGATCAGTGCTGCCACACTCGGTGAGGCGCGCGACAAAGTAAAAAAGGGGATCGGCGATGTGGTTCTCCTGGACGTTCAGCTCAAGGGAGAATACGGGCTCAATCTCCTTTATGAAACCAGCACCATGCCCATGCGCCCGCCTATCATCGTCCTGACCGGTTTTGGCGACATTGAAACTGCGGTCGAGGCAATGAAAAATGGCGCCACCGATTTTCTTTCCAAGCCACTTAATTGGACGCAGCTCGAAAAATCCTTGCAGCGTGCCTGTGAAATTGTCGCCATGCGCCGTGAACTGGAACATTTCAGAGAAGCGCAAATTAGAGAAAGTAATTTCGTCATCGGGTCAAACGAAGTTGTCAAAACAGCCATCAAACAGGCGCTGATTGCAGCCGAAAAACAGGTTTCAGTATTGATTACTGGTGAAACGGGAACCGGTAAGGATGTAATTGCCAAATTCATCCATGCTAACGGACCGCGTACCAATAAACCTTTCATCTCAATCAATTGTGCGGCGATTCAAAATACCATGCTTGAATCTGAGTTGTTTGGGCATGAAGCAGGGGCATTCACCAGCGCAGACCGCAAAAAACCAGGCTTAATGGAAATTGCTGACGGTGGCATTTTATTTTTGAATGAAATCTCTTCGATGCCTGTGGATATACAAGCCAAACTACTGACAGCCATCGAATCTCATTCCTTTCGCCGTGTCGGCGGTACAACCTTAATCAACGTGGATGTTCAAGTGCTCGCGGCATCGAACCGTGATCTGAAAGAAATGATGCGCAAGGGAGATTTTCGCGAGGATCTCTATTACCGATTAAAAGTTGTTGATTTGGATCTCCCTCCGCTGCGAGAACGTAAAGAGGATATTCCTGAACTTGTCGGGTTCTTTGTACGTGAGAATAACGCACGCCAGGGGATGAATGTGCTGGAAGTATCTCCACAGGCTATGGCTGCTCTGCAAAGTTATTCCTGGCCGGGCAATATTCGTGAACTTTCAAATGCCATTGAGCGCGCAATGCTGTTCTGTGATGGAATGACCATCCAGTTGGGGGATTTACCGAAGGATATTAGCACGATCGTCTGAAATATCGTGGCATAGAACTTGCATCATACCCTCTAGAGAGATTTCTTTCTGGAGGGTGAAATGGTTTCCATGGGTGTAAGCGATTTTGTCATGACAATGGCTCTTGTTCTTCTGGTAATTGGGGTAATTGTACTAGGGTTCGGCATTTTTACCCTGGTAAAAAAGGTTTTGGGCAAAGAATTAAATTTGATTGCTGAACAAACCGCCAAAATTGCACAAAAGGGGGTTACCGAAGAAATATCGGGTCTGGTAGGGAATGCCCGCGCGTTAATAGAAGTTCTAAACGAAATGGTAAAGACCACTACCGGGATCAGTATCTTTTTGATCCTGTTTGGCACTTTGCTCATGGCGGGAGCTTATCTATTGGTAAAGAGTATCGGCTGATCATCACCGGAATTATTGCTTTCCGGATTGTTTGAGGAGTCCCTATGGAATTTAACGCTCTCGTTACGAAACTCAATGGATTAACCACCGAGAAAGAGCTCACCACAGCGTATAAAGCTTTACGTCAGGATCCTGTGATCTGGCAGGGATTTTTGCTTTTGAAAGAAGATGCCAGGCTGGTGAACGCGCTTGAAAAGCAAAAAAAGCCCCTAAATGCCGGGACATTAGGGCTGTTTTCTTTGGACCCGGATTTCGACTTTTCTTTGCTCCCACCCGCCAGACTTCCACAACCCATGCTTGAAAAAGTGATGCTCGGCTATGAAGAATATCTCGAGTCAGAAACAGAAATAAATTCTCTTGACCAGGCAGCTTTGATTGCCCTGGCATTGATTGAAAAGGAACATTCGGGCGAGAGCTGGAAGAATATCTTTTTGGAAATTTCTTCCCGGCTGAAAAAATCAGCTGGAAAAGACCTTTTTCATTTTTGGTCTTCCATTCTGGTGATAGCCCTTCACCTGGTCGATGATCAAGAAAATTTCTTGCGAGAATTTACTTCCATTCCGCAGGCGGAGGCTGAGGTACATGTTTTGGATCACCTTGTACTATGCCTCCCGGTGATGGATGAAAAGAAAATCGATTTGCTCGCCGAATTGCTTTTCCCGTTCTCACCGCAATTGCAGATGGAATCCTTGAAAGACCTTAATCGAACGGCAAGTGACGAGCTAGTGACCAACATTGCCTCCAAATTGCTGAACAAATATAAAGATCTGGATGTGTCCATACAACCTGCCTCAGAGTACTGGGCGCATCCACTCGAGAATACCAGGGCAGCGCTAGAGCTTCAGGCTGTAGGGGAGATTGCCTCCTTCGCCGGGAGCCTGGAACTTGCAGCAGGTCTGAATAATAAAGCCTTAAGTATCCTATCCGCGCTGCTAAAAATGGGCAAAGTGCGTAAGACGGGATTGAGAAGGAAGGTCGAAGGGGATCTGGCGGATGACAGTTTATTCTCACCAGAAGAAATTTCGGATCCAGACATTCAGAGAGAGTTAATGTTTACCGATCCTCCGGATTTAGAAACAGGGATTCCGGCGGACCAACCTTTATTATTTGTAACGCGTGCCCGAAAACTGCTTGCCACAGGCGATAAAGACAAAGCGAAAGAAGAGATTCAGCAAGGATTCCAACTCCTTTCTCAACAGGATCTTGAAAATTTATTTATAACCGGTCCAGATTTAATTGGTACCTACAATCCGGCTGAATCTGTTGAATTGTTTCTTAATGCGAATGCCTTTGAGGAAGCGGGTAGGTTGGCTGAAATCTTGCTAACACGAAACCCATCTCATCCCGTCCTTAACCTTGCGGTTGCCAAAGCGGAAGAAGCCAGGGGAAATATCGGTGCTGCCTTGCCATGCTGGGAGGCATTGCATACCCTGGAACCGGAAAATATTGATTATCAACAAAACCTGGCGGATGCTTATTCGACCAATGGGGAGTACGAAAAAGCATTCTCCGTTTTGCATGACCTTTACAAAGACCTTAACCAAACCAGTGAGACGGATCTGGTTACCTTCGCAAAAACCGCCATTCAAGCCGGGAAATACGAAAATGCCCATGAAATTGCCGGCGTTTTATTGGTGAGAAACCCTGAAGATCGAAATGGATTGTCACTTTCGGGTATTTCTTGCAAAAGAAACCATAAGCCAAGGCTGGCAGAACAATACTTCAGGAAGTTGATTTCATTATCTTCTACAGAAATTGAACCATGGCTAGAACTGGCTGAGATGCAATGGGAGGAAGGAAATCAGGATAAAGCACTGACCACACTTAGAGAAGCAATAGCGGCAAATCCAACCAACCTGGAGCTTCAAAAAGCCTACTGCCGGGATCTGATGAAAACCGGCGCAGTTTCAGAAGCTTACCCCATTTTGCAAGAACTTCAT
This sequence comes from Anaerolineaceae bacterium, assembly GCA_018056725.1. Classification (GTDB taxonomy): domain Bacteria; phylum Chloroflexota; class Anaerolineae; order Anaerolineales; family Anaerolineaceae; genus UBA6107. The sequence continues at coordinate 6,014 of JAGPFF010000042.1, read as the reverse complement.
CAGCATGAGAATGATGTCGAAATGGATATCCTTTTGATTGACGCGATGGATATCCTTGGCATGGAAGCGGTGAATGAAACCCTTGAAACACTGGTAAATCGCTATCCTCAAGATCTGAGATTTAAAGGTGACTACGCTCAACGTCTTATTTGGAAAGGGGAGTTTGAAAAAGGGCTTCAAATTTTTGAAAACTTACCTGATCGAGAAAGCTGGAAAATTCCCTGGCGACTGGCTTATGCCGAAGCCTTACTTCATCCAGATTATCAACCCCTCGTTCCAGAGGGTGGTGTCTTAGAGCCCGAAAGGAAGGAGATACTCTCCTTGCTCGAAAAATCTGTTGTGGATTTTCCAGGCGATAGCAGGATTCAACTCCTTCTTGGAGAACAACTTTTACACAGTGGGCAGGAAGAAAGAGCCAGAAATCTATTTGAAGAATTGATCCAGGTTGAAACGAGCCATCCAGTATTAAAGGCAGCGAGGCTGTTGACGGATCTGGCTTTGGCGACTAGTTTGACCGGCGACAATCAGCAAGGAATGGCATTCCTTGAACAGGCAATGAAGGCTGAGCCGGGTTGGTTTGGCTTGCAAAGGATCAAAGCAGAAATGTTGTCGCGGGCAGGAGATTTCGAAGAATCCGCGAAGCAAGTATTCTTTGCCATTGAAATTGCCCCTGATGATGCAAAGAACCGCGTTTGGGCGGTAGATCTCTTACAGGATTGTGGAAAACAGGCAGAGGGGACTCATTTACTTGAGAGCTCGATCGAAAAATATCCTGAAGATCTGGGATTGCAAATCAGGTTCGCCGAACAGAAAACCCTGGATGGCGAGAAACTGCTGGACCCCCGGCTGATCGAAACGATTGAGGCATTAATTCAACATTCGGAAAAACCCAATGAACTGATGAAAGCCGCCATCGTTTGTGCTGCCATGGAAAACAGGGCATTGACCTTAAAGTGCCTGGAAAGAGCGGAAAGGTTAGGCAGCGTGGAGGCTGCTCTTGCTCGTGCAGGTATTTACCGTATTAATGGTGACTTTTCGCGGTCGAAGGACGTGCTGGAGCAATCAAATATTCCTCCGCAATGGACAAGGTTATTGATGGCGGAAATGACGAGTGAAGAGGATAAGGATCTGGAAGAACAGATTGAGCAGCTCGCTTCACTTGAGACTGAAAAAGAAGTAATTTTCTCAGACGTCTTCCTCCCCGTGCAATGGAAACAACTGATCACCTCTACAAAACCAGGTCTTTGTCTGGCGGTTATCCTTGCGCTACGGACAGGCAATGCCGGATCCTTGATGGATCAGGTAAAGGATTGGGTGGAGGCTGAACCGACCAGTGCAGAAGCGCGCTGTAATGCGATTGAGGTGGCATTGGGAGCAGGCGATTTGGATGCTTATAGAAGATTTGAAACTGACTTTTCAACCATCCTGAAGGGAGTTCTGTCAAATCAGCTTGAACTTCTTAAGAGTGAGTATCTCTTCGACACTGGGGTGAGTCTCCTTGGGGAGACCGATGAGGCAATCCTTTTCGAAGCGTTTAGTGTGGAAGAGCCGCAACGAATCCTTCACATCAGAGAATTGCTTCAAAACGGCTACCGGACAAAAGCGGAGTCGCTGTTTGAAATGGCAATGAGTGTGTTCGGCAATATTAGTGAACTACCTCTCCTTTGTCAGATTGGGATCAAACGAAATCTGGCAAAGTGCGCGTTGGATCTTGAGCGTTGGGATGAAGCGGTGCAAATTGTGGAAGAGACTTACGATTTAGCTCCGGGTCATCACGGGATGCAAGTTCTCCTTCTCAAGGTCAATGTATACGCTCTCGAACAGCAAAAACGTGCGGAAGGTCTGGATGTTGAAAAGCACATCCTTACCCGTGCAGTTCGAATTCCAGAAGCTTTGCAGGCAACGAAGGAATTGGAACCCTTCAGGCATTGGTGGTTGCGGTTGAATCTGGTAAAGGAGCCTTCGCGTGAGGCTGTGCGGGCACTTGCTCAGCAGCCCCCCTGCGCAGAAGATGCCGCCGCCTTGATGGCAGGTTTGGGTTCCATTGACCAGTTCAACGCTGCACTGCAAATCGGAAAAAAGTGGTCTACGAATGCGCCGGTAATTTGGGAACTGGCAATTCTCGAATCTAATCACGATATTGAGATGGCAGAAAAATATTTGCAGGAATATTTAACCCTGGTGCCTGCACAGGCGCTTGCCTGGAGAATGGCAGCCCAACTGCAAATAAAAAAGGATAAGTTGGAGGACGCTGTCCATTCGATGGAGTACGCGCTGGAACTATGGCCTAATGAGACCTCCTGGCATTTGATGGCAGCAGATTTATGGCAGCACTTGGGGAACCTGGATCGACCACTCGAACATTTAAAGATCGCTAATGCTTTTGCGCCGGATAAAAATCCCATCCGGGAAAAGTTGGGAAATGCTTTTCTTGAAAATTGTCAGCCGGAGAAAGCCCTGCCTTTCCTGCTGCAATCAGTCGAAGCAGAACCAGATTCCTACGCCACCTGGGCGAAAATTGCATCAGCCTACCAATTGACCGGTGATTTGGACAAAGCATTAATCGCCGCCGAAAAAGCGACTGCGCTCAACCCCACATCGGTGAAAGCTCACCTTGAAGCCGGCAAGATAAGCCGGGCAAAGGGTGAATTCCCCAAAGCGCTTGAACAAGCCAAACTGGCTATATCCCTTGACCCTGAAGACGCGGCGAATTACGTGTTCCTCGCCAAATTACTGGTCGAGCAGGGAGATTCTACTTCAGCGCTTGAAATGCTTGAGAAGGCGTCAACTTGCGCAGCCGATTCAGTGACCACGATGGTAGAACATGCCAATCTGGTAAAAACAATTAATGGCTCCATTGCAGCTCGCGATTTGATCGAGTCATTTAGTAAGAAATATCCTCAAAATGCGGATCTGTTGGTTTTGCTTGCGGAAGCGGAATCTCAAATCGGGCAGATCAAATCCGCTGAAGAAGCAGCAAAAAAGGCGCTGGAACTGCGCCCGCGGGATCTGGATGCCCATATGCTCCTCGGGAAACTTGAGGAGAAAAGAGGGAATCTTGATCAGGCAGCTCAATATTATAGCCAGGCGATCGCAATAGAACCCGGTAAATTTGAAGGATACCTGCAGCTCAGTCATATTTTCATTAATCAACGCGAATACACAAAAGCCAGAGAAGTGATGGAAAAAGGGATTGAACAGGTTCCGCCTCACGTTCAAATGTTTCTCGCCTGCGCGGACCTCTACAAAGAAGTACGTAATTATCAAGATGCAGAAAAAATGCTGCGCAAGGCATCCATACTGGAACCGAAAAACGTGCAAATCCAACGCCAACTTGGCGCGGTACTTGCACTAAATATGGTGCATCAATCACAGGAAGTGAGTTCCAGGATATGAGTATTTCCATCTTCGACAAAAAAGAAAAAGCACAGACCGTTGATCGATTAAAAATGCTTCATTTTCTGGATGCGGGATTGGCGACCGGTTCCACTCGCTTTACACGCCAGGCAGCGCTAGCCTGGTTGACTTCATTTCCTGGTGATCTTGAGATCAACTTAAGCTATGCCCGTGCATTAGTGGCTGAAAAAAGATATCTGCATGCTGCTCCAGTTCTACAGAAAATACTCCGTACTGACCCTGAGTTTGTAGAAGCTGCGATTTTAGCCGAAGAAGTCTTTGCGGTTTGTGACCCTGCTTTTTTGCCCCTGGCAGCTGGAACAGTTAAAACCCTGGGCGGAAGACCAGCGCATGTGGATCAGATTCCGGACTGGAGCTTTACTCTCAATAAGATTCGCAAAGCTATATCACTTGGTGATCTTGAACTGGCAGAAGACCTTTTCATGGAGATTATTGGAGAGACCGAACGTATTCCATTGGTCTGCTATTACCATCTTCTATTTACCCAAAAGCGTGGTGACCGGGCTACCCTTTTGACTTTAGGGAAACTCTACCAGTCTCGTTGGTCGGATTGTGTGCCCATTAACCTGGTTTTAGCCAATGCTTTGATGGAGAGTGGTGAATCCGATGAAGCTGTCAGGCTGCTACATTTCTGTGCCGCCAATGACCCCGCAGCCCAAGTTCCGATAAGAATGTGGGGAAGGAATTTTGCCTATTTACCCATTTATCCGCAGGAACTGGCGATTAAATTTGACTTACCGATTCCAGCCGAAGTGGCGGGGAAACTTGGCTTGAATGTCCTTGTGGCAGGAAATGGGAATGGTGAGGGTGCGGGTAAAACTTCCATCAAAACTGAAATCGCAGCTTTTGATGGTTATCAGGTTCTTTCTGCTGGAAGTGAACGTTATCCCGCTCACCCAAAAGTGAACGCTGGTGAACGAAAATACAAATCCCCCTTCGTGGCTGAGGTTGAATCCACCTTTAAAAAAATTGCCACCGATATTGGTCAACCAGCTCTCTCTCATACGGATGAGAGATTTCCTGCATACGTGATTCTTTCAATGAAAACTGGGCTTAAACAGCAATTTGGCGCCCAGAGCGCAAATCTTGTGATCACAGAGATGCAAAATCTGGCGAAAGTTGTTGAGCAAAAGGCGGGATGGTCAGCTGTGGTATTGCTGCCGGATGATCTGGCAATCTGTGGAAAATATAATATCACGCCTGTTGATGCCCTGGATCCATGGAAAATTAAACTTGCCTTGGTTGACCTTGACCACGCCTTGGAGAAGAGAGGGGAGCGAATCGGTAGTTTGATCATCATTGGGGGTGATGAAGTCGTTCCTTTTCATCGCTTACCTAATCCCACAGACGATTCTGATGAAAACGTATCTTCCGATAGTCCGTATGGGGCACTCGACACGAATTACTTTGTTTCTGACTGGCCGGTTGGTCGATTGCCGGGGGAGCATGGTGCCGATGCCGGGCTGTTGATCGAACAGATGCAGCATGTGGAGGACTACCATATCTCGGTCAATAAAAAACCGACGACGCTGGAGAGCATCTTCCGCTCCGTTTTCTTTTGGCAGCAATCCTGGACGAAATATTTCAACAATATAGGATACACCGCTTCAGTTTGGCGTCGTTCTTCATTGGTTACCTTTCGACCGGTAGGAGAAGGAAGAAACCTTTATTTATCTCCAAATGGAAAAACGGTCAGTTTCGATATTAGAAAATTAGCTCAGGCTCAGGTGGGTTACTTCAATGTTCATGGTATTGAAGATGGCAGTGAATGGTACGGACAAAAGGATCCACTCGAGAATGAAAGTGGTCCGGATTATCCGGTCGCGCTCCGTCCGGAGGACATTGAACGCCTCACTACCGCTCCGGGCATCGTTTATTGTGAAGCCTGCTATGGCGGACATATTCTTGACAAATCAGAAAACGAATCGATCGCCCTCGCCATGCTTTCAAAAGGTGTGCTGGCGTTTATTGGCTCGACGACCATTTCCTACGGTTCAGTAACCACGCCGCTAATTGGCGCTGATTTACTTGGCTATCTGATCTTGAAGAACCTGCGAGATGGATTGTCTATCGGGTCTGCATTTACCAAAGCTAAGGTCGAATTCGTTCGGGAGATGAATCGACGGCAGGGATATTTGGACGGTGAGGATCAAAAAACATTAATTTCCTTTGTCCTTTATGGGGATCCACTTGTGGCGTATGACCCGCATAAGGCAGCTTTAAAAGGCATGCCCCGGGATTTATATCACCCGGTGGTAAAAACAATCTCAGATTCTTCCCTGCCAGAAAAAGTAGCCGAGGGGGCTGATCCTAAAATGATTGCTCAAGCCAAGAACCTGGTTAAAGCTTATTTACCCGGTATCGAATATGCCGAGGTCAGAATACGCAATCAGCAGGTGCCTGGTTGGGATGTGCAAAGGTCAGGCAAGCATAAAAACCAATCACGGACGAGTGTGAATGGACAGGTAGTTGTAAGTTTTAGCAAGCAAGTGACCCTGCGGGAGAAAGTTCACAAACAATATGCCCGGGTCACACTGGATAAAGCAGGCAAAATGGTTAAACTGGCGGTCTCCAGGTAAAACCATCCTCATTGAAAA
>JAGPFF010000078.1 GCA_018056725.1 Anaerolineaceae bacterium | reverse complement strand
GTAGTCCCAGCGCATGATAATTGGAGTCTCGCCTTTTGCCACCGTCGCCTGCTTGGCAATGACGGGAACAAAATTACCGGCATCATTGATCTGCTTGAAGAATTCCAACCCGGGGGTTACATCATCAAGCGAGCCGCCATTATACAATGCAGCCGCGTAGACGCTCATCTGAGCCTGGGCAGAGGCACGGGGATCGCCGGATAAGGCAAATTGACCCTTATATTCGGGTTTGAGCAGGTCAGCCCAATCCTGCGGAACACTGCTGACAACATCCGCATTGACTTCAAATGCCATCACACCATAGTAGTCACCATACCAGTATCCATTAGGATCCTTTGAATCCGCAGGGATCGAGTCCCAGGTGGACACTTTATAAGGCTGAACAAGAGATTCTTCGATCAATTGAGGACCAAAACCATAACCCACGTCAATGACATCTGGAGCCTGCGGACCCTTATTATCCTTATTCGCCTTAATCGCTTCGATTTCATCGGCGGATCCGGCATCCGGGTTCAGTTCATTCACGGTAATACCATATTTTGTCTTAAAGGTATCAATGGCTTCTCCGTAGTTGCACCAGTCGCGTGGAAGGGCGATGACCGTGAGCGTGCCCTCTTCTTTTGCTGCCTTGATCAGGTCTGCCAGTGGATCGTCAGAAGCGACTTCGCCCCCGGCGGGAGCTTTTGCACAAGCGGTAAGCATCATAGCCAAAATCATCACAGCACTTACAACCCACAAAATTGAGCGTTTCATCTAGTCTTCCTCCATTTGCGTCAAAATAGATTCATGAAACTACTGGTAAACGTTCAGGGAAATTTTCAGGCGCCTCCTTTTTAAAAACCTAAATGATGTTTAGATTATATAGACGATAAGAATGGATGGCAAGAGCCAGTTTCTTAGGGCATCAAGCTGATTTTACGATGATATCCGCAAGCACGTTTGCCGCTTCATCACCACGGTCGGCGGCATTGCTCAAATGTCGGTATACTTCACGCATTTTCATGATTCGGATCAGCACTTTTACATCCTCGGTTTGATCGAACATGTCTGCCAGTGCTTCCCGATAGACCGCCTCTACCCGATTTTCCAATGCTTTGGCACGTTGGGCATGTTCAGACGCCACCCCGGGGTGATCCTGCAACCTTTCGATCGCCATTAACAGTTCATACGTTGCATCGCGCAACAATGAGCACATCCGCACCATGTATTTTGTGGGATCCACTTTTAGGATGACTATCTCAGTCATCGTGCTGTAGGCATAATCGAGGATGTCATCAATTGCCCGGGAAAGCGCAAACACATCTTCACGGTCGAAAGGAGTAATAAAGGTTCGATTGAGTTCATCAATTAAGATGCGCCTGGCTTCGTCCGCTTCCTTTTCCGTCGCTGTCAATTCATCCGCAAGTGACCCGGCTGGAAAAGAAAGATAGGCTTTGAGACAATCCATTCCTTCCATGGTCAGCCTGGCTTGTTCATGCAGCATTTGAATGAAGACATTTCGCCGTTTTCGGAAAATTTTTAACACTACCCTGCTCCGTTCTAAAGAAAGCTGGTTCCTTGAGCTGGATGTTCCGGTGAGAAGAGTATACATCATCCTGGGGAGAAAATTGTTAAATTTTGTTTAACCTTTTACTCACTTGCAATTTTCCAAATCTCTTTGTAAATGTATGTATAATGATTTTAGAAGGTCCGCTCTTTTGTACAATCCGGATAGAAAGGATTCAATGAAAAAACTCCTTCACTCATTTGAAAAATCCCTCTTGATGGCAGGGATTGCCAGCCTGGTCGTGATCATCGTTGGGCTGATTGCTGGTTGGAAGAGCGCCGTTCTCTTCAGTAATGGCTTCTTTTGGGCAGGGGCAATTCTGATCATTTTCGGCGTCCTCAGTGTTTTTGGCGGGTATGGTCTGCGTGCAGATTTCGGTGTGGTGTACAGTCAATCTGCCGGTGATATGAACATTCTGGAGCGGACCAAATTGTGGATCGCGGATACGCACCAAAGTTACGGAATTTATCTGCTGTTGTTGCTCGCCGGAGTCATCCTTATCCTGATCAGTATCCTGGTTGCCAATCTTTTTTAATCGGGATGGCGCCCCGTCAATTGAAATACTCTACAATCAGAAGGTAGGGCAACCTACTATTCACACAACCCAATCCATGAGGAGGTTGGAATGCTGTCATCAAAAGGAATCCTTCACAAACTGGTGATTAGTCTTTCAGACGGTAAAAAGCTTGGTGAAATTGAAGACCTCTATCTTGATCCGGATCTCCGTGAGGTCGTGGGACTTTATCTCGGTTCTGAAGGATTAATCAAGAGGAAAGACAAGTTCCTCCCGCGTGCCGCTGTTCAAATAACCGGTATGGATGCCTGGCTGGTTGCAGATTCAGGCAGCGTGACCACTACGGATAAAATTCCTGAAATCTCCACCCTCACTCTGATTGAAAACCTGCGGGGGCGTGAAGTTCAAACCACTGGGGGTACAAAGCTGGGCGTCATCGACGAAATCCTTTTGGACGCTGATCTGCTCGTTCTCGGCTTCGGTCTTGGTAAGGTATTCATTCAAGGACCGCTTGCTGAAAAGAAGTTCATCGTGCGTTCCTCCGTTTCAGATCTGGGGGGGCCAGAAACCCCGATGATTGCCGACCTCTCTCTGGCAGAAGCCGGTGCTACCCAAACCATTGAATGATCTTCCGGCATTTTCTTAGCCTCCTCCGCAGCCAACCGGAGGAGGTTTGCTGTGGAGTCTAAATCATTTCCTTATGGGGGTATCCTTAACTCTTCCGATTGAGCCGTTTAATGGCTGCCTGCAGCCGATCCACTTGAACATCCAGTTGTTTGTGAGATGTCCTCTGGTCACAAACCAGCGTCAGCATGCGTCCAGCCATATCCAACGTGATCGGGTCATGGCTGGTGCGGGGATCGGTAAGCAGAGCGTCCCAGTGGATCGTTAAGCCAATTCCCTCCCGACCGAGGGTGTCAAAAAGCTCATTTCGTAAGCCGCCATCAACATAAATGGGCATTCCCAACGGCATCATCTCTGCCTGTAAGGCTGGAAAAACGGGGGTCACTTCAGGCACCTCAGCCAATCGTTCCAACAAATAATGATAATTCCCACGCCTGACCCGCCGGATTTCTTCCCAGTTTAAGTGTTCAATCTGCCAGCGCTCGTCAAGGTCCCCCTCCACCACAGCGTCCTCCCTGTAGCAGGTTTCTGCCAATTCATACTGTTCAGCCAGATCAGCCGGATCTCCAGTGCCACGGTAAACATACTCAGCCAATCCATGCCGGTAGCAACGGATCACGGCTAATCTCCGGTTCTGCACGCGTGGATAGCCGGCGATTTTCTCTCGTAAATCTTCGTTACTTCTCAAATATCCCCCATCAAACGGAACGAACTTGCGCAGACTATTGAATGCAAAGTCACCAATCGTTTGCCCTGGAAAACCCGCCTGCGCGTTATCCTCCACAACCGGAATTCCTTTCTCGCGCAGGTCCACCAGGAACGACTGTGTGGCAGCGTCGTGTTGAAATCCAAAGTAGTTAATGAAATAAACCGCTGTATGCTTCGCCGTCATTTGAGCCAGGGTTGGCAGGTCAATTGAGAGATCCGGGTGAACAGGATAGAAATCCCATTCCATGCCTCGGCTCTCCAATGTGTCAAGGATCTCAGGGCACAAATAAGCGGGCAAGAGGATTTTTCGAACCCCCTTTTCACGTAAACAATCACTGATCACAATCAGGCAGGCTTTTCCACCGGCAAGAAAGACCCCATACCCGGGCGAGAGTGCGGGGGTTTCAGTCGACCACTTTCCATCGTAATAAAATTCGCCACCTACATACATGCTTTAAACCATTCTGGAATCGTAATGACTCAAAAGAGAATGTTACTTTAGGGATAACGTTGACTCAAATAAAAATGTTACTAAACGATTTTCCATAAAAGAGCCACTTTAGAATCAATGCTAGATCTCAAGGTAACAGGATTC
>JAGPFF010000041.1 GCA_018056725.1 Anaerolineaceae bacterium | reverse complement strand
TGCGAAATACTCCCTCCTGCCTCTACTGCTTTTATTGCACTCATCATTTGTTCATTGCTGTACCTGGTCATAAAAACTGCACCCCTTTCTGTTGGTTGTGTCCAACTTTTGGGGTGCAGTTCAAAAAGGCTCTTTTTTATTTAGCAATGATGGCTGTGTTTCCCAGCACTCCCCAAGAGGCGAGGAAAGTGTCAGTATCGCGCCAGTACATCAGATCGTTGTCAATCAGGGTGAAGCCATAGCCATCATACCCTACCACGATTGCCGTATGTTCATAGGGTGCGACTGTGACAGTAGAACCCTCCTTGGTAGTGTATTCGAGGGGGGTGCCATCCCAGACATTACCAACCACCCAGACAATTACCGGGTTACCGCGCGCCACCTGTTTTTTTAATTTCTCGCTGCTGTAATCTTTTACTGCGGTAGCCTTCAGACCATACTCGCGCAGGAGCGAGGCGACGGGTGGCGCGTATACCCCGTAATCCTGCGGCGGAATTTGACCCTGGTAACCATCGATATTCCCCACAAAGCCAAGTTCAGGGTTGTCTGAAAGAGGCAGGGCGGACTGGAATTCCATTTCACTGATCGAAACACCAAAATAGCCAGCCCAATCCACTGCAGAACGAGCTTCGCAGGTGAGGGGATAGGACTGGGCATGACCGATCACTCCCTCGATAAAGGCTTCAGCGGGCAAATCCTGTTGTAGAACGGGAAATGGCTGAGCGGATGGAGGTGTGAAGGTTGGTGCTGGAAGTGGCGTGAGGGTGAAGGTGGGCACGGGTGTATTTGTTGGCACAGGCGTGGAAGTAAGGGTGTTGGTGGGCAGTGGCTGGAAAGGCGTGGCGGATGCAGGAAGGTTCGAGAGATCCAGCTTTTGCTCCATGGTGGAGTAGGCAGGCGCACTAACGGCGTCGGAAGGACCGCTTGAATCAATACCTGCCACCCAGGTGGTGAGCATTCCAAGCAGCCCGATCATCAGGAGGAGCAGTAGAACCCGCAATGAGGTGCTGGTTTGACGAAGCATCTTATTGAGGTGAAGTCACGGAAATGGCGATCGACATCCACTCACCAAAAGGTTTTCCATCCGGGTCACATGCCTGCCATTTGGCTTCGTAACGTCCTGGTTCGGCAGGAGCGATAAAATCGAGGCGGATTACAGTCTCTGTGCCATTACGCGCGGGTACAAGTGCCTGTATTGGGTCAACGCCTAATTCGGAGCCGGAAATCAGACGCAAGGAATAGGTGCTGTTCCAATTACATGTCCCCGAATTCTTTACCTTCCATTCCTTTTCCACCGTTGTTCCCGGGTCAACCAACATGCCATCCGGTACGGTCAGGTCTTCCAAGAAATCCAGGTCATTGGAGCAGCCGGGTACCTGGGTGGGTTCAGGGGTGGATCCAACAGGCAACTCACTGCCCGGCTGTCCTGGAGGCGAAAGCGTCGGTGCCTTAAAAATCGGAGCACGTTGTTCCGGAGGAAGTTCCCGGTTGGGGGAGAGCAAAGTACAGCTGCTCAGCAAAATGCCCAGGCAGGCCAGAGAGCACCAGAGTCTTTTTCGGGAAATCCCCTTGGACATGGACGCTGCGTTAAACCTCTTCGCTGGTAGTCTCATCGGATTCCGCGCCGGTGAGGTCGAAGGCGTATTCGCCACCCATCGCCCGCTGGCGTACAGTATTCTCGATTTCTTCGCAAAGCTCGATGTTCTGACGGAGAAATTCCTTGGCATTCTCGCGCCCCTGACCGAGGCGAATGTCATTATAGGAGAAGAACGCGCCGCGTTTGGTGATGATCTCCATTGCGGTGGCAAGGTCAATGATGTCACCCTCTTTGGAAATGCCTTCATTGTACATGATGTCAAATTCTGCTGTACGGAAGGGTGGGGCAACCTTGTTCTTTACCACGCGAACCCTAGTGCGATTGCCCACGATCTCGGGTCCAAGTTTAATGGATTGGATGCGCCGGGTGTCGAGGCGCACGGAGGCATAGAATTTAAGCGCCAGACCTCCGGGTGTGGTCTCGGGGTTACCAAACATGACGCCAATCTTCTGCCGCAATTGATTGGTGAAGATAACGGCAGTCTTGGTCTGATTGATTGCCCCGGAGAGTTTACGCAGTGCCTGAGACATCAAACGTGCCTGCATGCCCATGCTGGCGTCGCCCATGTCACCCTCGATCTCCGCCCGTGGGACAAGGGCAGCCACCGAGTCAATGATCACCAAATCCACAGCGCCGGAGCGTACAAGAGTCTCGGCGATCTCCAATGCCTGTTCCCCCATATCGGGTTGGGAGACCAGCAGGCTTTCCACATCCACCCCCAGTTTGGCAGCATACGCCGGGTCGAGGGCGTGTTCCATATCGATGAAGGCGACGGTACCGCCAAGCTTTTGGGCTTCCGCGGCAATATGCAGACAAAGGGTCGTCTTACCTGAGGATTCGGGACCATAAATTTCTGTAATACGCCCGCGCGGAATTCCACCAACACCGAGGGCAATATCAAGGGAGAGCGAACCGGTTGGGATGACCTCAACAGCGAGTTGATGTGCCTCACCCAGGCGCATGATCGAACCTTCGCCGTAGCGTTTGATGATATCACCAAGGGCTTTGTCCAGCACAGCGCGTTTGGCTTCCGACATGGGCTCCGAGCTTGCAGCGATGGGGTTCACAGGTTTTTTTGCCATTGTTTTCTCCAGGTAAGGGGATTTGATTAATTATAGTATGAATCGAATTGATCTTATTATAGTACATATGTTCAAATAAAGCAAGAAGGGATTAACAGATGATACTGAAAGGAGGTGAACTTCAAAAAATGATTAACCTTTATAGCAACCTATCAACCTCTTAGAAAGCCATGGGGTTGAAAGGATAAATTTTATTCATTGGCTGGGATCGATTCCGTAACTGGCAAAAAAGGGGATTGACTTTTGAAGATAACCTTTGTATCATAGTTGCAATTAACAACCAAATAGAGAGAGACAGCGGCTGCATCTCGGTTCGCCGAGATGACGAGGTGGAGGTTCTCCTTCGCGAGAAGGACGCTACCCCTGGGGGGATGCACAGGGAAAAATCGAATGATCAGCGGATGCCTCCGAAGCCCTGCCCGGGCTTCCATCTCCCTTCCCATCAAGTCAGAGACCAAAACCGGTTGGTGACAATCGGGACAGAACTCTGACAAGGTCAGGCAGTACGGCGTGCCTGTGCATTTAAGCGGAAGGGAATGCTGATATAGCTATGGTTAAGGCATGCCCAATCGCATGCCTTAATTTATTTTAACAGGAGCGAAAAATGGACAAGAAAGAATTATTAGAGCGGGTGCAGGTGGATGGCGTGAAATTCATCTCCTTCCAGTTTACCGATGTAACCGGTACGGTGAAAAGTGTGGATGCGCCAATTTCGCGGTTGGGCGAAGCGCTCGATCATGGTTTTTGGTTTGATGGCTCTTCTGTGGAAGGTTTTGCCCGCATTCAGGAGAGCGATATGCTTTTAGTGCCTGATATGGAAACCTACGCGGTATTGCCCTGGTCACCGGAGACCATGCGGCGGGCGCGACTGTTTTGCGACATCTACAACCCCGACGGAACCCCCTTTGCGGGAGATCCGCGGGGAGCTTTGCGGCGGTCACTGCAAGCATTGGAAACGCGTGGGATGAAGTATATGGTGGGTTCAGAGCCGGAATTTTTCCTTTTTCGGCGTAATGGCAGCACGGATATTCATCCTGTGCCGCATGACGTGGGCGGTTATTTCGATTTCTCTCCCAACGACGAAGCTGTGCGAGTTCGCACCGAATTGATGGAAGCCCTAGACTCCATGGGGCTGGAAGTGGAAGTGGGTCATCACGAATGCGCACTTGGGCAACACGAAATTGATTTCCATTTCAGCAATGCGCTGCGCTCCGCTGACAATGTGTTGACACTTAAGTACACTGTAAAGGCGATCGCCGCCCAGCATGGGCTTATCGCCTCCTTCATGCCCAAACCGATCTTCGGCATCAATGGCTCAGGGATGCACTGCCATCAGTCGCTCTTCAACCTTGGGGACGAGAACCTGTTTTATGATGCGGAGGATACTTTCAATCTATCCACACTTGCCTATGGCTTTATTGCCGGGCAATTGAGCCATGCGCGTGCGTTTTCCGCAGTTACGGCGCCAACGGTGAACTCTTACAAACGCCTGGTGCCGGGATACGAAGCACCGGTCTATGTCGGTTGGGCGCAAACCAACCGCTCCGCGTTGATTCGCATTCCCCAAGCCATCAAAGGCATGACCACAGCGGTCCGCGCGGAATTGCGCTGTCCGGATCCTTCCTGCAATCCCTATCTTGCCTATACTGTTATGCTCGCCGCTGCGATGGATGGCATCGATAAGAATCTGGTGGCACCCAAGCCAATGAATAATATTAACATTTATGAATTGACGCGAGAGGAACGGCGTGCCAACAGCATCATCGAGCTGCCCGCTTCCTTACGGGAAGCCTTGAGTGAACTTGAAGGGGATGAGGTGCTGAAGAAAGCGCTGGGGAAGGAACTATACGAAGCGTTTACGCGTGCGAAATGGGCGGAATGGGATGACTACCGCCTGAACGTGATGGACTGGGAACTGACGCGATACCTGGAAACCAGTTAGGAAAAATCCCCCGGTGCTATTGCCGGGGGATTCCCTGTCCTTTAGGAGATGCTCATGGATGAATGGCGTTTTGTACGCAGGAAAGCCATTGCCGCACAGCACCCTGCGGTTCGGTTTCAGTGATGGCGATGAGCGGGCGGCTGAAGGAAATGACCTCGTCTTTTTCGGTAACCTTGACGCGGCGCAGGGTGGAATCCGCAGCGGGAGCGGGAAGATAGCCGAAGGCGCCAGGCGTTGAAAGGAGGATCTCGTTCAACGCTTGTGTGGAGGGAACAAGGAAGGCGAAGGAGGGGGGCTGGGGGGAGGAGGCACTGATGAATTCTGCAAAGACGGATTGGATATCCTCCCCGGCGGAATAGGCGTACAGGTCAAAAGGAGCGTTAAGCAGGTCGGGTTCGGGTTTTTTCTTGAAGCAGGTTTGACAACTTTTGTAGAGTTCACGCCAGGTGGTAAATTTACCGCGAGTAATCTCCTGCAGAGTGTCCATAGGAAGGCGGGTAAAGGGTGAGCCAGGCGATGCCACAAATGCCAGTTCCACTTCTCCGAGCTGAGAAGCAAACCCTTGTAAAGCCGCTGGTTCACCCCAGCGGAGAAAGACTGCTTCGCCATCGGATGGTGAGGATGATGAGTTGTCGGAAGAAAGGATCAAGGTCAGTGTGGGATCGTCAGCGGCACATTGGTGGGCAATGGGGAGCAGCCATTCCGTACCGCTGGTGGTGGTGAGTTGGAGAATTTCGGTTCCCTGAGCAGCCTGTGTTGAAGTTGCCTGCCCGGCAATCGCGTTGGCTGAGTTGACCGGACGCAGATGCGAGAAAATCAGCACCGTTGAACCTAGAAGAACGCAATAAATCGCAAAATAAATGAGGGAGTGCCGATTAAGAAAAGATAACAACCAACGAATGGATAAATAACCCACAATCCCTGCCGCCAGAAAGCCAACCAGGAGGATTGGAAGAAAGTTACCAACATCAGGAACAGCGAGTAAATCCGGCACGCTGAGCAGACCTGCGGCAAGCATCACTGGTATCGACATCAGGAATGAAAAGCGGGCGGCTGAGCGGCGCTCGAAGTGCCGGGTCATTCCACCGGTGATGGTGGAACCCGAGCGTGAAATACCGGGAAAGATGGAAAACGCCTGAAAGATTCCAATCCAAAGTGCGTCTTTCCACGTCATTTGCTCCAGGGTGCGGTTGCGGCGGCTGAAAAACTCAGCGGCAAGAAGAAAAAGGGCGGTAACGAAGAGGAAGATCGCGGTAATCCGGGCATTGTTGAAAGCGGCTTCCACCCTATCCTTGAGCAGGAGACCAGCAAGACCGGCAGGGATGGTTGCCAGGACAAGATACCAACCCAAACGGGCACCGGCACTCTCAAACGGTTTCTTGTGCACCAGCGCGAGAACAAAACCTTTGATGACCTCCCAAAGGTCTTTCCGAAAGTAGAGGATCACTGCAAGCAGGGTACCCATTTGAACCAGCACGCCGAATGGAAAGACCTGGCTTTCAGGGAGGTTCCATTCAAACAGGTAGGGCACGAGAACCAGGTGAGCGGAGGATGAGATCGGCAGGAACTCGGTGAGACCCTGGACGATGCCAAGGATGAGGGATTGGAGGAAGGTCATGCAAGCTCCTTCTTACGTGAGGGTTGGTAGCGGTCAAGAAATTTGGAGGAAAACTCCGGGAAGCACTGGTTGAGGATTGCCTGGCGGGCGTTATTCATCAGTGTGACAAGAAATTGAATGTTGTGGATCGAGATAAGCGTGGAGGCTAACATCTCCCGGGCGATGATCAAGTGGCGAAGATAAGCCCGGGTGAACGTCCGGCAGGTATAACACTGGCAGCTTTCATCAATCGGCATCATGATATCAGCGTTGGCGCTATTCATCAGGTTGACTCTGCCATTTGGAGTAAAGGCAGCCTGGTGCCGGGCAAGGCGGGTGGGCAACACACAATCGAAGATATCCACACCGCGAAGAATACCGTTGATCAGATCTTCCGGAGAACCTACGCCCATCAGGTAACGCGGTCGATCCTGAGGAAGTAAGGGATCAAGCAGTTCGAGAGTGGCGTGCATTTCTTTCTTCGTCTCGCCTACGGAAAGCCCGCCAATGGCAACGCCCGGCAGAGAAAGCGAAGAGACAAATTGGGCTGACTCACGGCGCAGATCGGGAAAGATGCCTCCCTGGACAATGCCGAAAAGCGCCTGATCCGTTCGAGTCTTTGCCTTGATACACCGCTCCAGCCAGGCATGGGTTCGAGCCATCGACTGGCGGTTGTATTCATAGTCATCGGGTACGGCGCATTCATCGAACGCCATGATGATATCCGCGCCAAGTTTTTCCTGCACATTGACGGAAATTTCAGGGGTCAGACGCTGCAGGGATCCATCGATATGGCTTTTGAAGGTCACGCCTTCATCATCGACTTTACGCATTGCCGAGAGGGAAAAAACCTGGAAACCGCCGGAATCGGTAAGCATTGGACCAAACCATTGCATAAACGGATGCAGTCCGCCATGGGCGGCGATGCGGTCCGCGCCGGGACGAAGAAAAAGGTGGTAGGTATTTGCCAGCACAAGGCTGGCACCTGTCTGCCGGAGCTGCTCAGGGGTGACCGCTTTTACGGTAGCCTGAGTGCCCACCGGGGCGAAGACTGGTGTCAGGATATCCCCGTGGGGTGTTGAAAAGACTCCCGCACGGGCAGAACCCTGACGGGCAGCAAGTTGGAAGGAAAAGAAATTGTGTGTCATGGAGAGTAATTATAGCCCCCAAAAAGGACAGGCTGAGAGGGAAAAATTATCTATCGAATAAATGCCGTGACGACCTCCACAGGTTAAGTTTCTTATCGACCCGGCTGGATTCGTTATTATGGTGATAATCTAGGAGGCGCTATCGGCACACTGGTCAATGCCCTGGCAAATAGGGGCGCGGGGTTGGAAAAACGGATGGATGTCAAGAAGGGAGGCGTCAAAAAAGAAGGCAGGATCAGGATTCAAATTTGAACTTAAGAAGACAGACAGGTTTCTTTATCTTGCAACGGACTAGCCGCTCGTTTATACTAATACTGAAGTAGGTAGAAAAAGCAAAGTCCAATTTAAGGGATTCCATTAAATCTCACCCATTGAGGCTTAAATGAGGGAAACACTGCATCGAACTTCGTTACGGATGTTTGCTCTTATGCCTCTGGATCATTATTGAGGAAAAAATCATTGAATACAACCCTTCCGAACAAACGTTGGCTCATCGCACCGAGAATAACTGAGGAGGTTAATCGGGAGCTGGAAGTTTACCCTTCCTATATCCGGCAGTTATTATTTAATCGTGGCATTCACACTCTGGAGGATGCCAACCGTTTTCTCTCCGCCAATATAGAATTAGGTTCTCCCTTTCTTCTTCTTGATCTAGAGAAAGCGGTGGAAAGGTTGCTGCGTGCGATCTCAGCAGGCGAAAAGATCATCGTCTATGGCGATTATGACGTAGATGGAGTAACCGCCACGGTTATGATGGTGGAAGCTTTACGTTCGATGGGCGGGGAAGTGGAGCGTTACATTCCCAATCGGTTTGATGAGGGATATGGCTTGAATAATGAGGCAATCGAACATCTCGCCAGGGAAGGCGTCCGGGTCATTCTAACGGTGGATTGCGGCATCCGGTCACCTCGTGAAGCGGAGCGGGCAGCTGAACTGGGGATTGACTTGATTATTAGTGATCACCATCATCCAAAGGATGATCTCCCAGCGGGATACGCTGTGATCTGCCCGAAGAGGGAGGGGGATCCGTACCCGGACAAGGATCTGGCGGGAGTTGGGGTTGCTTATAAGATTTTACAGGGACTCTTCCTCAAGAGTGGTCAGAAGGTGCAAAAGGCTGAGGATTGGCTTGACCTGGTTGCGCTGGGCACAGTAGCGGATATCGTGCCGTTGAATGGTGAAAACCGCGTCATGGTGAAACGCGGGCTGCAGCGCATCCGCATGGGCAGCCGGATTGGTTTGAATGCGTTAGCCGGTGTGGCACAGAAACGTATTGATCGTATCGACGCCATTGATATTGGTTTTATTCTTGGACCACGCTTAAATGCCGCTGGACGGATGGAATCTGCTCTGCAGGCTTACGATCTGCTCGTCAGCGTAGACCCGCAAAATGCAGGGTGGTGTGCCCAAATTCTCGAGAGTCAGAACACAGAACGCCAGCAGGCGACGAAAAGGGCACAGGAAAAAGCTCTGCTGGAAATTACGGATCCAAATGCACAGAAGATTCTTTTTTCTTTCAGCGAAGAATACAGTTCAGGAATTGTTGGTTTGGTCGCGTCGAAATTGGTCGAAAATTTTTACCGACCGGCGGTTATCGGGCAAATTGAAAATGGTTTGATCCGCGCCTCGTGCCGCAGCATTAATGAGTTCCATATAACCGCCGCGCTGGATGAATGCGAGAATTTGCTGGTTCGTCACGGCGGGCATGCCATGGCGGCTGGTTTTACTGTGCAACAGGAAAAAGTAGAAGAGTTGAAGCAGCGCCTGGAATCCATCGCGGAACGGGAGCTTGGCGGGAAGGACCTTCGACCCGTGGTGCGTGCAGACCTGGAGATCGAGATCAATCATATCAAACCCTCATTCTATTCCGATCTGGAAAGGTTCCAGCCAACCGGAATGGGAAACCCGACCCCTGTTTTCGTCTCGCGGGGGGTGGAAGTAGAGGGAATGAGGTTAATGGGGAAGGAAGGAGGGCACCTGCAGTTTTATGTTCGTGGTTGTGCCATCAACCGGGCAGTTGCCTTTAATCAAGCCTACTGGCATGAGGTCTGGCAGGAAGATAAGCCTAAGTTTGATCTCGCCTATACGATTGATGTAAATCATTACAATGGACAGGATACCCAGCAATTGAACATTCGCGATATGAAGATTTCAGCCGGAGGCTAATGAATCGTTTTATTTTTCAGGTCAAGCTGGAAATCAGAATTAGAACTGGACTGTAAAAGAAATCTTCTAATAAAAGGTCAACTACCGTCCAAGTGCTATAATAAATTATTGGCATTAATCGATTCATGATCTGCAGGAGGAAACACTGTGAGCGACGAAAAAACGGCTATTCCCACGAACAAACCCCCTACTTCTAATCAACCAGTAGGACCATTTACCCCCCCTCCCATCAACACACTTGAAGATACCGGATTGGAGCCCTTATTCCTGCAGGATCTGGCATTAAAAATACTTTATTTTCAGGGCTACCTGACGGGTTATAAAATCGCTGAAGCTCTCTGTCTCCCATTTTCAGGGATGGTGGATCAGATCTTGGATGGGTTAAAGAAAGATAAATTGGTCGAGGTTAAGTCCTCGCAAATGGGGCTGGGGGAAGGCGCTTATCTGTATGCAATTACCGGTGCGGGGATCATTCATGCCCGTGAGGCGATCGATCGCAGCCAGTATGCCGGACCGGCGCCCGTGCCCCTGCAAGCCTATAACGAATCCGTTCGCCGACAAAGCAGAGGAAGAGTCATCGTAACCGCACGGCACATGCGGCAGGTGATGAACGAGCTTATTTTTGGCGAAGAGACCTTCCATAAATTAGGTCCGGCTGTCAATTCAGGTACTTCTATTTTTATCTATGGTCCTCCGGGAAATGGAAAAACCAGCGTGGCGAGGGCAATTGGTAACCTGGTTCTTTCGCAGACGATGTATATTCCTTACTCCATCTTTGTGGACGGTCAGGTGATCACGATGTTCGATTCGGTCAATCACCAACTGGCACCCGAAGAACCGGAAACACAGCAAACCGCCCGTCTGAAAGGACGTAAGGACACCCGATGGGTCAAAATTCATCGCCCGTTTATCATGGTCGGAGGCGAGCTGACCCTTGCCGGTCTCGATTTGGTGTTCAACGATACATTGAAATTCTACGAAGCTCCTTTTCAAGTAAAAGCCAATGGCGGCATTCTGCTGATCGATGATTTTGGTCGCCAACAAGTACGACCGCGTGATTTGCTTAATCGCTGGATTGTACCGTTGGAGAACCGCATCGACTACCTTTCTTTGCATACGGGGCGGAAAATTGAAGTCCCCTTCGATGTGCTGGTGATTTTTTCCACCAACCTGCCACCTAAAGACCTGGTTGACGAAGCCTTCCTGCGCCGCCTGCGACACAAAATCGAAATTGTTGACCCAAGTTTTGATGCCTACCGTGAAATTTTCAAGCGTGTAGCAGCGCAAAAAGGGGTGGTTTATTCGGAAGAAGGACTGACTTATCTATTGCAGGAGTGGTATATCAAACCGCAGCGAAAGCTGCGCGCATCTCACCCGCGTGATTTATGCGACCAGATCGTGGATATTTCGCGATATCTGCAGCAGGAACCCTTGATGTCAAAGGATTTGATTGACCGGGCGGCTGCCTCTTATTTCGTGGAACTCTAGCGTGCTTGAATCGTTCGAGAGCCCCATGGTTTTTGGCCACCGCGGCGCCTGTAAATATGCGCCGGAGAACACTCTGGCATCTTTTCAACTGGCGCTGGCGCAAGGAGCTGACGCGATTGAACTCGACGCAAAATTAAGTGCGGATGGCGAAGTAGTGGTGATTCACGACCCTACGGTTGACCGTACCACGGACGGGACAGGCAAAGTGAACCAGTTGACGCTTCAGGAGCTGAAGCGTCTGGATGCTGGCAGTTTCTTTGATGCAAAATACTCAGGTGAAAGGATTCCAACACTGGATGAAGTGTTTGAAAACCTCGGTCATAAGATTTTCATCAATGTCGAGCTGACCAATTATTCCTCTAGACAGGATTCACTGGTGCCGAAGGTAGCCGAACTGGTAAAAAAGCATCATCTGGAAACGAGCGTGCTGTTTTCTTCTTTCGCCCCCATCAATTTACGAAGGATGAAAGCCCTCTTACCTGAAGTGCCAGTCGGTCTGCTGGCGCTGGATGGTTTTCTTGGCACCTTAAATCGGTCTGCTTTTTACCTTCGCCTTTCCCCTGCCATCATCCATCCCTACCTGAAAGACATAAATGAAAAACTGATGCAGGTGGAGCGGAAGCGTAAAAGGCGTGTTCACGTTTGGACGGTAAATGAGGTGCACGATCTTGAAAGACTGAAAGCCCTTGGTGTGGATGGCGTTTTTACAGACGATCCGGCGACGGCATTAAAAGTCTTCAGAGGAAAATGATCCCGATCGAGAGCATCGAAGAAGCCTGCTTTCGGATCAGCGGGTATGTTTTTCACACACCTGTGACTTTTGATCAGCAGCTTGGCTTATTTTATAAATGGGAAAACCGACAAAAAACCGGTTCGTTTAAGCTGCGCGGTGCGCTCAATAAAGTCCTTTCTCTTTCACGGGAGCAGTTACAGCAGGGATTGGTCACCTGTTCAGCGGGAAACCATGGACAGGGTGTTGCCTACGCCGCCAGGCAGGTGGGGGCTTCTTGTGTTGTCTATGTTCCCATCCACGCAACAACCGTTAAAGTGGAGGCTATGCGTGCCTTGGGGGCAGATGTTAGATACGTCAATGGCGGGTACGAAACAGCCGAACGATTTGCCATTGAGCAGGCGGCTGCCTTGAACAAGATTTTTATTTCTCCCTATAACGATTTAACCGTGATGGCAGGTCAGGGAACAATCGCTGCTGAATGTGAAGCGGAGATCCAGTCGTTTTCCACCATCCAGGCGATTCTTGTTCCGGTTGGAGGCGGTGGCTTGATCTGCGGTATGGCTTCTTTTCTAAAGCATAGGAATTACAACCTAAAGATTATCGGTGTTCAGTCTGAAGCTTCGCCGTATGCCTGCCAGTTGATTCGAACTGGCAGCCAGATTGGGGTGGTGGAAAAGGAAAGCATTGCTGACGGTCTGGCAGGTGCAATTGCCGCGGATTCCCTTACCATTCCGTTAATGTTTGAAAGTGTCGACGAAGTGATCCTGGTGAGTGAAGAAGAGATCAGGCAAGCCATCCGGTATGCCTGGAACGAGCAGAAGGAGCGGATTGAAGGATCCGCAGCGGTCGGACTGGCAGCGCAACTTGCTGGTAAAATTCACCTATCGCCGGCATTAACTGTAATTACTGGCGGTAACATCCAACCGGAACTGTTCAATGAGATTCTCCGCTGAAATGGAATCAGGGTGAGCGTGATAAAGAAAGCGTTTCATATCCTTGTGTTAATTAGTGTGGTGATGAGCTGGCTTTCTCCCATTCATCAGAGCGCTTCACCTGCCATTGCACAAGGGTATTCAGCAAGAGATAGAGCCCAACTTTTATTAGATCTCATGTCAGTGGAAGAACGGGTTGGGCAGGTGTTTCTGGTGACCTTTACCGGTAATCAAGTGGAAGAAGGAAACCAGGTCTGGGATCTGGTCGTCAACCAACATGTGGGCGGTGTCGTATTACGCTCGGATAATAATAATTTTGTCGGTCCTGAAAATACGCTTCCGGAATTGCAGCAATTAATCAGCGATTTACAAAAAACCAGGTACGATACCTCTTCCGCAGCCAATTATTTGCGGACCTATAATCCCTTACTGATCGGGATCAGCCAGACTGAAAATCTGCTTCCGACAGACCAGATTTTAAATGGCATCACCGCGTTGCCCAGTGAAATGACCATTGGTGCTACCTGGAATACGGGCTATGCAGAGGAAGCAGGTTTGATCCTGGGCGAAGAATTGAATGCGCTCGGTATTAATCTCTTCTTCGGACCTTCTCTGGACGTACTGGATTCTATTCAGACGGACGCGGGTGAGAAACTGGGAGTAACCACTTTTGGTGGTGATCCCTATTGGGTCGGGAAAATGGGTCAAGCCTATATCAAAGGATTGCATGAAGGCGGACAATACAAAGTGGCTGTTGTTCCTTCCCATTTCCCGGGAATTGGCAATTCGGATCGCCTTCCTGAACAGGAAATCGCCACCGTGCGTAAGTCGATGGAACAATTGAAAGAAATTGAGCTGGCACCCTTTTTTGCAATCACGAATCTTGACCAAAAACGGAGCCAGATTGCTGATGGTTTATTACTGACCCATACCCGTTATCAGGGGTTGCAAGGGAATATTTTACCCTCCACGAAACCTGTTTCCTTTGACGCGAATGCAATGGAAGAGCTTTTAACCTTGCCACAGCTTAAACCCTGGCGGGAAAACGGTGGATTGATCATCAGTGATGATTTGGGCAGCGAGGCAATTCACCGATTTGCTGATCCACTGGGGACGGGCTATGATGCCCGGCAGGTGGCGCGATCCGTTTTGATGGCGGGCAATGATTTACTCTATCTGGGCAACATCGTAGCAAGTGGGGACGCGGATTCTTACAGCACCACGGTACGGACGATCGAATATTTCGTCCAGAAATACAAGGAAGACAGTGCCTTTCAGCTTAGAGTAAATCAGGCGGCACTTAATGTTCTTACGTTAAAAATGTCTCTTTACCCGAGTTTAGGTGAAAAGGAAGTTCTGCCGGATCCGGATCGATTGGAGGTCATCGGTCAGAAGCAGGATCTCGTTGAGGATATCGTGCAGGATGCTGTCACTCTCGTTAGCCCCGAGAGCAAAGACCTGGTAACAGTTTTGCCAAACCGTCCGGATAGCAACGATCGCATCGTGATCATTTCCGAATCGACAACCTTTACCCAATGCGAAAAATGTGATGTTCAGACGGTATTTCCTGGAGCTTCCTTGTTGGATACGTTGATTCGGCTTTATGGTTCCGGTTCCGGTGATCCGATCCAAAGCACCAGAATCAATGCATATTCCTACGATACGCTTCGATTGATATTGGAACAGGTGGAAGGGACACAAGAGGTTCAGGTTGTTCTCAATTCAGCGACATGGATCATTTTCGCCTTTACGGATTTTGATCGCTCCCAGCAGGATGTATCCACGTTTAAACGGTTGTTCGATGAAAGACCTGATTTGGTGCGGAACAAAAAAATCATCGGTATGTCATTTTGTGAGCCCTATTTTCTCGATGCCACCGATATCTCAAAATTATCAGCTTATTATGCCTTCTATACCAGGATTCCTGCGGTTTATCCTGTGGCTGCGCGGGTGCTCTTGCAGGAGTTAATCCCAACCGGAAAGCTTCCAGTATCCGTGCCAGGAATTGGATTTGATCTTCATTTGGTAACCTCACCGGATCCTGACCAACTCATTCCTTTGACGATTGAAGCACCCATTGATCAGGGTACCCCGGTGAGCACTCCGCCTACAGGTTACAGTCAGCCATTGCTTTACAAAGCGGGAGATACCGTACCCGTAAAGGCAGGGTTGATTGTGGATCAAAATGGAAACCCGGTGCCCGATGGCACAAAAGTAAGCTTCATCATTGATACCCGTTCAACGAGCGGGTCAGTGGAGCAGTTGGAAGCGGAAACTGTGGATGGTTATGCCCGGGTAATGTATGTTATCCCAAGTATTGGCAGCCTTGAGTTGCGTGTCACTGCTCCACCGGCGCTAACCTCTCAGATCCTCCGGCTGGATATCACCGATGCTGGCGGTATTATCACCTCTTTTGAACCGACTCCTGTGATTACCGCAGAAAACGAACCGACTCCTACGGATATTCCTCCCACCCCCACACCGGCTCCTCTACTGGTAAGGAGCCACGGTGAAGGGAAACTGGCTTTTCCTGACTGGATCCTTGCTACCGCGTTAATCTTCGGAGCCTGCTTTTTATTTACCCGGGTTTCCAATCCTTATTTGAGTGGAAAATGGCGCTTAAATATTATTCTCTTCATGGGCGGCGGGGGGTATCTTGCCTACCTGTATCTGGCTCTTGGGCTGCCAGGAGCGCAATCCATCATTAACCAAAATGGTACTTTGTTCACACTCCTTTGTGTGTGCGGGGGTCTGTTGATAGGTTTGGGTATGGGATGGTTGCTTTATCGAACGAGAAAAGAGCAGAGATAATTACCTTAAAAGGGTAATCATCAGGCTGATGATGCCAATTCCAGCCAGGACGATCCACTGCCTTTCAATTTTACGGTGAAAGAGAGAGGGGGGCTTAATGGAGACCCGATTCCCGGATGGAATGGTAACGGGGCGGCTTCCGATCAGCGCATCACGGAAGGCTTCGACTGTCGCGGGTCGGTCATCGGGATGCAACGCCATTCCCCACAGGATGGCATTTTCCGTCCGGGAGGAAACAGCGGGGTTGATCTCGCGAATGCGTTGCAAGGAGGTTGGGTCGATAAATCGCTGGCGTGCATCGGTAGGGGCTTTTGATGTGAGCAGATGGTAGAGGGTGGCAGCAAAAGCGTAAATATCACTGCGCGCATCGGTGTGACCAATATCGCCACCGTACTGTTCCAATGGGGTATAAAGAGCAGTTCCTTGCCCTTGCAGAATAGTGATGGTGATCTCACCGGGTGCCAGCAGCTTTACCAAACCGAAATCCACCAGTTTAAGCAGTCCCGAAGGCGTAATTTTGAGGTTGCTGGGTTTAATATCCCGATGCAAAATGGGCGGGTTTTGCGAATGCATATAAGTGAGTGCGTCTGCCAGTTGGTACGCCCAGTTTAGGACTTCGCGTTCGGTGATAAACTCATTCTTTTCCCGCCGTTCAACCATTACAGTACGTAAATCTTTGCCCGGAACAAAATCCATCACCAGATAATCATTCTGGTTGATCGAAAAGTAATCGGATACTTTTGGCAGGTTGGGGTGATCCAGACGGGCAAGGACGGTCGCCTCACGCAGGAATTGGTCGCGAGCTTCCTTGACCAGGTTTGAGGGCAAGTTCTTCTCGTGCTCCACTTCTTTTAGTGCGCATAGACGTCCTTCAAGCCGCAAATCATCTGCAAGATAAATGCATCCCATTCCGCCCTGACCAATTATTTCGCGGATACGGTAACGTTCTCGTAAAATTTCTCCAGATTTTAGCGGCGCGAGCATGTCATTTCTCTGTTTCTTCGAAAAACTCTTTTGCGATTTCCTTAATTTCATATTATTATACCTGATGAAGATGAGGCGGTTTTCGCTGAGGAGGAGAGATGTCCAGTAATATGAAATTGGCTCCGTTGACCCATGAGTACCCGGTGCTGGTGGCTTTGCAAGGACCGCTTGAGGGTCGGCGATGGATCATCCAGGACCAGGTCAGGATCGGCAGAGATGCGGATTGCCAGATTAGTATCGAAGACCGGCAGGTCTCACGCCAGCACGCGCAGGTATATTTGCGCGATGGCGTGTGTTATCTGGAAGATCTCGGCAGTAAAAATGGCACCTTCTTTTCAGGTGAACAGGTAAGCGAACCTGTACGATTAAGTGATGGCGATGTTTTGCAGATTGCCCTGATTCAGAAATTTGCCTTTTACAGTTCAGATGCCACAATGCCGATAGAAGATCTTAACCCAGCCTTGTTGACATCCTCAGGTTCGCTGGTGATGGATCCGAAATCTCGGCGCGTATGGGTGCGCGGTAAAGAACTCCTGCCTCCGCTTTCGGCTGCACAATTCCGCCTGCTTTTTTGTCTCTACGAGCAAGCCGGAAAGGTCGTCTCGCGGGATGAACTCATTGAAAAGACATGGGAGTCGGAAGAATCCGCCGGGGTGACTGATCAGGCACTGGATGCCTTGATTCGCCGGTTGCGGGATCGCCTGCATGACCTGGATGACCAGCATCAGTATATTGTCACAGTGAGAGGGCATGGCACACGCCTCGAGAACCCGCCTTTCCGCCTGCAGTAACAAAAAGCCAGTTCCATAGAAAATCAGCAGAACTGGCTTATTTATTAATTTTTTACTGTGTCAAAGATTAAGATTTAAGATTTTTTTCCATGCTCTGCCGAAGTGCCAGACCATAGATGGCCCTCAAGGCTTCGATCAGTTCAGGGGATTGCTGACGCGATTCACCTTCGGCGATGATGGCATTAATCGTCTCGAGGAATTGACTGGTTATTTTGTCAGAATTTTCCGCCAGGATCTTTTTCTTTTCCTCTTCATCATGGGCTTCGAGCAGAGTTTGAATCAACTCCACTTCTGGCGGTGGAGTCGCCAGTTTGTCCAGCACGGTTGCCACCTTTTGAATCTTTTCCATCCGATCCAGGTCATTGGCTTCATGGGCTTTCTCAAATTCTATTTGGACCGCCTGGGTGAAAAATTCATCAATCTCGGAAGCATGCTTTTCAATCGCTTTTTCAGCATCGGGTTCTTTGAGGATGCTGTCGAGCAGAGAGGTAGCTTCTTCTAGGCGTTTTTTCATCTCCTGATCAATTTTCCGTGTCAAATCTAGCAATTTGCTGCGCAGATCAATCAGTTTCTGTTTGGCTTTACCCTGTTCGTGATCAATTCTTTCACTAAGCACCTGGAAGAATTGGTAGTCGAGACCGGAGCGTGTAAAACTGACAATTGTCGTCAGGCTGGTATCGGATTTTAAGGAGGAAAGTATGTCGAGAAGTTTCTCGCGTGTGAGCCCATTTTTATTGGCTTCTTCCAGTTCCTTGAGCGCGTTTTGAGTCTCCTGGCTGTCGGCGAGTAATTTTCGTCCGAACTCAGTTTCCTTCAACATTTCGGATTGGATTTGACCTAAAACTTTGGCACCTTGTTCATCCCCCTGCATGGCGCTGGATTGAATCAGTGTGGATAACAGGGTAAAGGTTTCACCATCAATGTTCGATTCCTCCTGATGGATCACTGTAATACGATCCTCAGGATTGGGCAGGGAGATCAAGCGCTGTAGCAGATTAATGCGTTTTTGTTGGGCTTCGATCATCTCTTTGGTGATGCCATCGGCTTCAAGAACACGATCAATGAGAGTCTGATAGGTGAACATGGTATTCGGTTGAAAAAGATACCCTTTACGTTTTTCAGGCTGGAGCGCATTGACCACCTGATTGATCAGGGGACCGATCTGTTTTTCCTGTTCGTTAATCGGCAACCCTAATTCGGAAGGGAAGTAGGTCAATAGAAGTTCTTTATCGGGGTCATGGTAGACAATTGGGGAACTGATCATTCCCTCATAGCCACACGCCTGGCAGCGGGCATTATTGGTGCTGCGGCTGAGTAGTTTCTGCTTTGCCGTGGGATCGGTATTCATATCAAAAAGCATTTGAACATCGGCTACGATGGGCTGTTTACAACGTGGGCAGACAGTTTGAATTCTGGGCATGGTTACTCTCTTTATATAGGGTTAAAACAGGCTGATTATACCATTCAGACCAGTTCTCTCCAATTATTGCGAATTGACTCATAATTAATCTTACTTTACAAAACAACGTTGACTCAAAAAGAATGTTACTCTAGAGCGGATTTCAGGTCCGCAGAGGGAGAATATGATGAGTCAACGCAGCAAACGCGAGATGAT
>JAGPFF010000040.1 GCA_018056725.1 Anaerolineaceae bacterium | reverse complement strand
CGTCTCATATTCAACGTGCGCTATGTTGATCGTGATCCCACGCGCTTTCTCTTCCGGCGCGTTGTCAATCTGATCATACGCTTTGTATTCCGCTCGCCCAAAAAACTTGCAGTACTTGGTGATCGCCGCGGTTAACGTCGTCTTCCCGTGGTCGATGTGCCCCATCGTCCCTATGTTTAAGTGCGGTTTGCTCCTGTCAAATTTCTGCTTCGCCATGTTACAAGTCTCCTTCGAGATGATGAATAATAACGAACCTATCGATTGATGATCTTTTCCGCTACTGCGGAGGAAACCGGCGCGTAATGGTCAAATTCCATAGTGAACACGCCACGACCCTGAGTCGCACTGCGAAGCTCAGTGGCATAACCAAACATTTCAGAGAGGGGAACCAGGGCATGAATCGCCTGAGCATTCCCCGGACGGATATCCATTCCCTGAACTTCACCCCGGCGGGAGGTGATTTGTCCGATCACATCTCCCAGATATTCATCGGGTACAACTACTTCGGTTTTCATAATGGGTTCCAGCAGAACCGGGCTGCCTTTTTGCAATCCTTCACGCATGCCCATGATGGCTGCCATTTTAAAAGCCATCTCACTTGAATCCACCTCATGGTAGGAACCATCCACCAACTGAACATTCAGATCAGTAACAGGATATCCCGCCAGCACACCTGATTCAACTGCTTCCTTTACCCCTTTTTCAACTGCCGGTATGTATTCCTTTGGAATGACGCCACCGGTAATCTTATTCTCAAAGTTCACTCCAGAGCCACGATCAAGAGGCATGAGATTGAAAACCACATGTCCGTACTGACCGTGACCACCGGTTTGCTTTACGTACTTATAAGCAATCCCATTCACTTCGCGGGTAATCGTTTCGCGGTAAGAAACACGCACCTTGCCAACATTCGCCTGAACGCGAAATTCACGCAGCATGCGATCCACGAGAACGTCCAGGTGCAGCTCTCCCATCCCGCCAATAATTGTCTGTCCGGAGTTTTCATCCGTGTGAACTTTAAAAGTTGGGTCTTCTTCGGCAAGGCGCTGCAGGGCGATTGCCATCTTATCCTGATCCTGAGTGGATTTTGGTTCGATGGCGATGGAAATCACCGGCTCCGGGAAGGTAATGCTTTCAAGGATCACAGGGTTGCTGGGACTGCACAGAGTCTCACCGGTAAATGTATCCTTGAGACCCAATACTGCGCCAATATCACCGGCAGGTACTTCATCAATATCTTCCCGACGGTCAGCGTACATGCGCAATAAGCGTCCAATACGTTCTTTCCGACCCTTAATCGGGTTGTATACCATTTCCCCAGTCTTGATGGAGCCGGAATATACCCGGAAGTATGCCAAACGACCCACGTAAGGATCGGACACAATCTTGAAAACGAGTGCGCTCAAAGGAGCAGCATCATCCGCGGGAAGCTCGACTGTTTCGTCACTATTGGGAATATGGGCAACGACTGCAGGAATATCAAGCGGAGAAGGCAGATAATCCACAATGGCATCCAGCACCAGCTGTACGCCTTTGTTCCGCAACGATGAGCCGCAAAAGACCGGAGTGGCTCGCGTCTCGAGTACTGCCCGGCGCAAACTTGCCTTCATTTCATCAATGGTAAGCTTTTCGCCTTCCAGATATTTGAGCGTCAAATCATCATCCAGCTCAGCGATTTTTTCCACCATCTGCGCGCGCAAATCTTCCGCCGCAGTACGCAGATCAGCGGGAATTTCAGTGATTTTGGGTTCCTTCCCCAATTCATCATCGAAATAGATCGCTTGCATGGAAAGAAGATCCACCATGCCTTTGAATCCTGACTCACTGCCAATGGGCAACTGCATCTGGATGGGATTTGCGCCCAGGCGATCGCGAATCGTATTGATCGTGTATTCGAGGGAAGCTCCGACACGATCCATTTTATTGACGAAGCATATTCGGGGAACGTTATATCGATCTGCCTGACGCCAAACGGTCTCGCTTTGGGGCTCAACACCTTGAACGGCATCAAATACCACCACTCCGCCATCAAGCACCCGGAGAGATCGCTGAACTTCGGCAGTGAAATCAATGTGTCCCGGAGTATCGATAACGTTGATCTGGTAACCCTTCCATTCAGCGGTTACCGCTGCCGAAACAATGGTAATACCACGCTCGCGCTCCTGAACCATCCAATCAGTAACCGTGGTACCTTCATCCACGTTGCCAATTCGATAGGTCCTTCCGGAATAGAAAAGGATCCGCTCAGTCGTCGTGGTTTTACCCGCGTCAATATGAGCAATAATCCCAATATTTCGGCACTTGTCTAACGGAAAATTGCGTGGCATTTTACCCTGAGATCTTCCGTTTTACATTCGGTAATGGGAGAAAGCGCGGTTAGCCTCAGCCATTTTATGAGTTTCTTCGCGTTTCCGGACGGCGGCGCCCTGATTGTTGGAAGCTTCCAGTAATTCAGCCGCTAATTTTTCCGCATAGGAATTACCGGTGCGTTTTGCAGCGGCATCAATTAACCAGCGCATCGCCAGAGTCATGCGGCGTCCCGCGGGAACTTCCATTGGAACCTGATAGGTGGCACCACCAACTCGGCGTGGGCGGACTTCCATTACAGGACCAACATTTTTCAAAGCCAGGTCAAGAACTTCCAACGGAGCTTTGCCGGTTTTTTCTTTCACGATGTCCATCGCATCATACATGATGGTGGTGGCAACACTCATCTTACCGCGTTTCATAATGCGGTGAATGAAAAAGGTTACCGGAACGCTGTTATAGCGAACGTCGGGTGCAACTTCACGTGGTTCAGGTTTGGTTCTTCGCATTCAATTACTCCATATCCCTCAGATATTACGCCTTCGGTCGCTTCGATCCGTATTTGGAACGCCCTTGCGCACGCTTCGCGACGCCGGTCGTATCCAATGTGCCGCGCACAATGTGATAGCGGACACCAGGAAGGTCCTTGACACGACCACCACGCACCAAAACGACGGAGTGTTCCTGTAACTGATGACCTTCGCCGGGAATATACGCGGTAACCTCGATCCCATTGGTCAAACGAACACGGGCGATTTTACGTAGCGCCGAGTTCGGTTTCTTAGGGGTCATGGTTCTGACGACGGTGCAGACGCCACGTTTCTGGGGCGCGCCTTTATCCAGACGAGAACGACGTTGTTTCATTGAGTTCAGCGTGTATTGCAAAGCCGGAGCTTTGCTTTTGACTCTTCTCGTCTCACGACTCTTGCGGATCAACTGATTGATTGTTGGCACTTCTTCTTTGCCTCCGAAAAAAAATCCTTTACATTTTCTGATTCAACAAGATGAGACCATCGACTGCAATGATGGCCTCACCGATAACACCGATGGCAGAGGTTGACACATCACCACGTAACTAGTGCAACGGCGAAAAATTATATCATGAGGGTTTTGAGTGGTCAAGGAACCTGACCTTCAAACCCACTGCCTTGCATTCGTTACAGCAGTCCCTGCAGCTCCTCACCAAGACCAAGCAAACCGGTCTCGGTGCGCGGAGGTCGAACACGTTCTTCATCTTTTCCAAAGCGGATGACTTCTTTGGTATCCATCACCGCTTCAACAGCCAGACCCAGGCTCTGTAATTCTTTCACCAGTACTCTGAACGAGGCTGGCAAACTGGGATCCTCAATCGGATCGCCCTTAACGATGGCTTCATAGGTGCTGACACGTCCCAGAACATCGTCGGATTTCACCGTCAGCATTTCCTGCAAGGTGTAGGCAGCACCATAGGCTTCAAGCGCCCATACTTCCATTTCACCAAACCGCTGCCCACCGAATTGCGCCTTCCCGCCAAGTGGCTGCTGCGTTACCAGGCTGTATGGACCGGTGGAACGAGCATGCACTTTGTCTTCCACCAGGTGATGCAGCTTAAGCATGGTCATCACCCCGATGGTCACAGGTTGGTCATACGGTTGACCAGACTTGCCATCCCGTAAGATTTGTTTGCCGAGAATAGGCAGTGGCAATCCCGTTTCAAGGGAATATTTTTCTGCTTCCGGACGAATCTTCTCATCGAGGATTCCAGTTACGTCCACGCCGTTTTTACTCAGCCACACCCGCAGACAAATGGCAATCGCCCGGGTATCCACTTTGTTCCGTGCCTCTTCGGTTGTATATTCTTTCGTCATCATAATCGGCTCGGGATCAATCCCATTTTCAGTAAGCCAGGTTTCGAGGTTTATCTGGCGGGCATAAATCCTATCCGTTGCCATGCGATCGAGATCATACTTGCTGTCAAGGGTTTGTTCCAGATAAAGCAGACGAACTTCATCATCATCACGAATGGTTGAGGGATCGTGTTCGAGACCATTCAGCCATACCCACGATTTTTCGCCAGCTTCCTTCCAGGCTTCATCCATTAACCAGGCGCGAGCCAGTTCGGCTTCAATTTCAAATTCGGTGGCGCCATCGAACACGGGGGTGACAGCTTCAAACCCAAGCTCACGCGCCGCCCACCCAAGATGTGTTTCCAGCACCTGACCGATATTCATACGACCTGGAACACCCAGCGGGTTCAGAATAATATCCACCGGCGTGCCATCCTCAAGGAAGGGCATGTTTTCCACCGGAACCACACGAGAAACCACACCTTTATTTCCATGCCGACCAGCCATTTTATCGCCAGCAGTAATTTTTCGCCGTTGAGCAACGGAGACTCGCACCATCATGTCGACACCAGCGGAGAGATCCACATTGTCTTCACGGGTGAATACTTTTACATCCACTACCTTGCCTCGTTCACCGTGAGGCATGCGCAGGGAAGTATCCTTGACATCACGTGATTTTTCACCGAAGATGGCGCGTAGCAGCCGTTCCTCTGGGGTAAGTTCTTTCTCGCCTTTGGGAGTGATCTTACCGACCAGAATGTCATTCGGACCGACTTCTGCGCCGATGCGAATGATGCCCTGTTCATCCAGGTCTTTGATCGCATCTTCACCCACATTGGGGATATCGCGCGTGATTTCTTCCGGACCTAACTTGGTATCACGGGCTTCCACCTCATATTTTTCAATATGGACGGAAGTAAATTTATCTGCCTGCACCAGCCGCTCGGAGATTAGAATCGCGTCCTCAAAATTACCACCCTCCCAGGAGATAAAGGCGACCGTCACGTTCTGACCCAACGCCAGCTTACCATCCACGGTTGAAGAGGAATCCGCAAGAATGTCCCCTTTATGCACGCGCTGACCTTTCACCACAGCCGGTCGTTGATCGATGCAGGTGCTCTGATTGGAACGCTGGTATTTGCGCAAGGTGTATTCATGTGAATTCCCTTCCGCGTTGCGGATCACAATTTGTTTTCCGGTCACCGAGACAACATCCCCGTCCTCTTGAGCAATCACCACCTGCCCCGAATCGAGAGCCGCATACCTTTCCATGCCCGTTGAAATCAACGGACTATCCGGATTGATCAGAGGAACAGCCTGCGCCTGCATGTTTGAGCCCATCAACGCACGGTTGGCATCATCATGCTCCAGGAACGGGATCAATGCCGCGCTGATTCCCACTACCTGGTGAGGAGAGACATCCATATAATTGACACTATCACCACCAGAAAGGATGAAATCACTGTGGTAACGGCATGAGATTTGTTCCTGTGCGAATTCGCTGTACTCATCCAACGTGGTGTTCGCCTGAGCGATAACAAATTTATCTTCCGCGTCGGCTGAAAGATATTCCACTTCTTCCGTAACGAACGGTTTGATGAAAATGAGATCCTTACTGGTTTTCTGAAGGGCTTTGAATACGTCCTCGGTGATCCTCTCGCCCTGCTTCAAGATAACCTCGCCAGTTTTCTCGTCGGCAACCGTTTCATTAATTTGCCGTCCGATCAGACGCCGATCATTTTTCTGCAGAACCTTGAGCACCTTACGATAAGGAGTTTCAATAAAACCATATTCGTTAACACGCGCATAACTCGTCAGACGACCGATCAGCCCGATGTTTGGTCCTTCAGGCGTTTCAATCGGGCAAATACGACCGTAATGGGAATGGTGTACATCACGTACATCAAAGCCGGCGCGTTCACGGCGCAGACCGCCCGGTCCCAGCGCGGAAAGGGTGCGCTTGCTGCGCAGTTCCGCCAGCGGGTTGGTCTGATCCATGAATTGGGATAACTGTGACGAACCGAAAAACTCACGTAAAGCTGCAACGACCGGTCGTATATTGATGAGACTGACCGGGGACACCTGGTCCTGGTCACGGATGGACATTCGTTCCTTAATCACACGTTCCATACGCCGCAAACCAATGCGCAGCTTGTTCTGAATCAGCTCGCCATTGGTTTTTACCCGACGGTTGCCAAGGTGATCGATATCATCCTTGTCTTCCTTCATATTATTGATCAGGATCATCCTGCGTACGAGGTGGACGATATCCCACTTTGTGACGCTGCGATGCGAAACGGGGATGCGGCTCATCAGATCGAGTTTCTGATTCAGTTTATAGCGTCCCACTCTTTCCAGATCATAATGACGGCTGTCAAAGAGCTGTTCCTCGAGGAACTGGCGGGCGTTTTCCAGATTGGCAGGATCCCCCGGGCGCATGCGCCGGAAGAACTCGATTAATGCCGCCTCTGAAACCGTCTGCCCGTGAGAAAGATCCCAAACAGGCTCCTGGTGAATGGTGGAAGCGATGAACTGACGGTCGGGGTCATTATCAATATCGCTGAAAAGGGCAATTAATTCCTCATCTGAGCCGGTCTTGATCGGCGACTCTCCAGGAAGGAGGTCATCCACTGCCGCTAGGGCACGCAGGAAGATTGTGATCGGTACAGTTCGTTTGCGGTTGAACTTTAAGATCAGATAATCATTCTTGCGGGTTTCAAATTCCATCCACGCTCCACGATCAGGGATCAACTTAGCCATGGCAAGCGGATGCCCGGTGGCACGATCAATTGGAGCTTCAAAATAGACACCCGGCGAACGAATCAATTGAGAGACCACCACACGCTCGGTGCCATTGATGATAAATGTACCCTTCTCGGTCATCTCCGGGAAATCGCCCAGAAAAATATCCGACTTTACCGGTTCCGGTATATCCGGACCAGAAAGCAGAACAGAGACGTACATCGGACTGGCATACGTGAGGTCCCGCTCCACACATTCTTCAATGGTGTGTTTTGGAGGTTCAAACCAGTATTTCAGTCCCCATTGTTTTGCCTCAGGGCTGCGACCCGGAAAATGCAATCTCATCCCCTTGTTATAAGATTCAATCGGGGAAATCTCATCAAAAAGGTCTTCGAGACCTTCTTCCTTCAGACGCTTGAAGGATTCGAGCTGGACTTCAATCAGATTGGGCAATTCAAAAATTGTCGGAATACGTGCATAAGATTTTGTTGGTAAAACAGAAGCCATTGGTTTCTCCTAAATATCAAACCTGGCGAATATTGAATAGAACCTCCGGTCAGAACTGAGCCGGAATGCGCAAATTTTTATTATACCAATGCAAATGTGTATGGTCAAGAATAAAAAGACAACAATTATCTAAAATCCAGTAGTTAATTTCGTTCCCCTTCGATCCATTTACCTGAGCGACATCCCCATCCCAGCAGAGGCTGAATCTTGCCAACAATTCGCCCATCTGAGTGGATTTCTATTATACCAAAGGATAATTGAAAATCCGGTTTTTCGGCGACACTGCACGAACCTGGATTGAAAAAGATTCGCCCTCCCCTCACCAAGTTTTCAGCATGATGAGAGTGCCCGAATACAATCACTTTGGCAGTAGGAGCGATTGCTGGCAGCCGGTTTACGTAGCGATCTACCCGGTAATGATGCAGGAAATTTTGACCCTTATCGACCCAGTAATGCCAGGGATCGATATGACCATGAGTCAGGGTTACATCTATCCCGTTGATTAGAAAATCCAACCTGCGCGGATATTTCTCCCCAGAAAGAAAATCGCGGTTGCCAGACACACAATAGACCGGCGCCACCTGTTCCAATTCACGGATCACCCTTGCCCGGGAGACATCCCCGGCATGAAAGAGAAAATCCACTTTCTCGGCGGTTAACGATTCCAACAGGCGTGGGTGCAGCTGCCTGACTCTGTCAGGGACATGGGTGTCCGAGACTACACCTATGCGCAAAGTTCCGGGCTTTTGAAGCAAGATCAATTGGATCTTCCAATAACGTTGAGCACGTCTTGAATCGCCTGATCCGTGGAAACAAACTTGATCCCGTGCATTCCCAGTGCATTTGCTGCGTCGATGTTCGCCAGCAGATCATCCACAAAAATGGCTTCCTTCCCCTCCACACCCAGTTGATCCAGCATCTTCAGGTAAATGGCAGGGTCAGGTTTTGCCAGACCAATCTCAGAAGAAATAATCACGGCGTCAAAGGCATCCAGACATTTATAGTGATCACGCAATGCCTCTCTTGACCCAGACCATGCATTGCTGAGCAAGCCAGTCCGGTAGCGCGGTTTTAGCTCACGAATAAAGGAAATGAGTTGGGTGTCCAATCCATCTCCCGACCAAAAATTTGTGTAAAACCTATTTTGATCCTCTTCCTTCAAACCAAGTTGTTGAAAGATCCATTGCCAGTGATCTCTCTCGCCGATAGCTCCGCTCGTCGCTCTTCCCGCGGATTCACTTTGAAAGACAAGTTCATACAACTTTTTTAAAGGAATCTGAAACTCATTGGATAGTTCCTGCCTTGGGCGGGAATCCATCTCCTTCAACAGAACGCCCCCCATATCCCATATGACGGCTTTGATTGATTCTGCCATTCGCACCTCACTTTGGCAGATTATAACACCCACAAAACCAGAGCTGAAAGCCCTGGTTTTGCGTGGTTAATAGTGATTAAGAGACTTTTTTGATCTACCTTTTGTTTGGTTGATCAGAAATTAGCGCTTCGCTCAAGCGACACAGAATTGGTTTTCACCAACTTCGCTTTGCTGCATCTGTTTCCAATCGCTGCGTAAGATACCCATATCAATAATATCCCAGCGCTGATCTTCCTTGAAGATCACTTCTCGCTCCGTTCCCTCATAGCGAAAACCGCTCTTCTCATAGGATCGGATTGCCCGTTTGTTGTACGAAAAGACCGTCAGGTTGATCCGATGCAGGTTTAACGCCTCGAAAGCGTAACGCAACAGAAGCTGCATGGCTTCAGTTCCATACCCTTTTCCGCGATATTCGCGCTCGCCAATGCCAATGGCGACCCAGGCGTTCCGCGCTGACCAATCGAAGCCTGCCAGTTCGACAAAACCAATTACTTTGTCGTCCTCCAGGGTATGAATCATCAAAAGTGCTCCTTCACCGCAGTTCTCGGCAAAGGTTTCTTTAGCCAATGTGGAAGGAAAAATGGCTACTGGCAGGTCATTTAAAAGTCTGCCATATTCACTGTCGCCATCCCATTCCTCCCAAAAGTGAATTTCTTTTTCGACATTTAGAGGAACAAGTTTTACTTTCTGTCCAGCAAAGGAATACGGGTTCATACTGCCACCTCTTGATTTCTCATTTTCCATTCGGATCTCAACAATCCGTAGACCAATTCGTCATGATAACGCCCTTCAAAAAACACCGCCTGCCGGCGTTGGGATTCCCTTAAGAAACCTGCTTCCTCATACAGAGCAATTTCATCCTTACTGTAAGCTGGCAGTTGCACTCCCACTTTGTGCAGGCTCAATTCAAGAAAAGCGTAATCCAGCACCATGTCTAACACCGGACGCCCAAAGTCCTGAAATGCCTGTGCATCCACCAAATCAATCGAAATCCAGGTGGATTGATTCGCGCCAACCACATAGCCAAGTTTTGCCAGTCCGACTAAACGGTTCCCTGCAACCTCTCGTAAGGCAAAATAATAGCGCGCGTGGTTATCATTGGCTTTCTTGAGCATTTCTTTCATCTTTTTGCTGATTTCTTCTGGCATAAGCGGATGAAAAAAACCATCAAAATAGTGTTGCACAAATGCAGGAGAATTCGACCAGGTGGAGATTGTCTCGGCGTCTTTTTCTGGATCGATCGCGGTAAATTTGATCACGCCATCCGTAAATAATGTTCGATTAATCATTCAAACTCCTTATCAGGCACTTAAATTCAATCCCATCGGAAAGGGATACACTCACCGTTATGGCAAACAAACAATTCAAATCCTTCAATCGTCTCTGCCAGCTGGTGCAGGTCATCTTCCGCTTTTTGACAGCCGATCAATGCCGACTCCTCAAAAATGAACAATTGTCGGAAAAGTCCTTTCCGCAGATCCTGTTTCAATTGCAAATACGCAGGTCGCTCAATCTGATCCAGTGAATCGATGTCCACATAGACCGCTTTCAGGTGAGACAGCAACCGTTTAGAACGAATCATCAGCCATCCTGAATAAAGTTGCAGTTTCGCCTCGATGCTGTAACCCGCATGTGAATTGACCTCACCGCGAATATAGAATCCAAAAGCCAATGGATCCTGGTTTTCATTCAATTCAAAATAGTCCACTCGAAATGCGCCGATTTTCATCAATGTATCCAGCAATTTCGGCCTCCTTCCTCTCCA
Source organism: Anaerolineaceae bacterium (assembly GCA_018056725.1). GTDB lineage: Bacteria > Chloroflexota > Anaerolineae > Anaerolineales > Anaerolineaceae > UBA6107. The sequence goes on along the minus strand of JAGPFF010000040.1, from coordinate 8,635 downwards.
GTACCTTCCTTTACTTTCACCACAAACCGGGTTCGATTAACCCACTTTCCTCACTCATCCTCACTTCTGTTCATTCCTCCTCCTTGGTTTTTCAGTGACAATTAGCAATTAAAACAAAACAGCCACGGGTTTTTCTTGCACCCGTGACCGTTAAAAAACGAATCGATGATTAACTCTTAACTGGAAACAGGCGCAATCCAACAAGGAGAACCGACACTGCCAGCATCTACACGGGTTCTGAAGAATTCATTATTGGTAATCATTTCTTCCATGTTGTTGCGCTCCTTTCTTTGAAAATATGAACATGTTTATGTTACCAAAGATTCAGATCGCGTCAAGGGAAAAACGGAAGAATTATTGTCGGGAAAATTCAGTTTTTCTGCAATCGAGTGTAGGTTCCTAAAACCAGGTCGGCATACCAGTACCCCACGTCCCCAGGACCATAGGCTTTGAGCCCTTCACGAGCGCTTCCATTGCGTTGAATCAACCCCGCCAGCATCCTCGTGCCGTAGGCGATATTGAAAGCCGGATCCTTAAGTTCCTCCATAGTAGGACGATTGGCAAAGCAAGGTCCATTGATGCACACGAAGTCGGCAGCAATGCCATCCCGGGGCATCACCTGCATTAACCCCACCGCGCCTGAATGAGAGACCACTTGTGGCTGACCACCGCTTTCCACTAGCATGACTGCAGCAATAAGCAGTGGATCGATTTGGTGCAAAGCCGCCTGCTCCTCAACTAATGCACACCAGGGTAACACTTCCACTGGGTAGTACTGCTGAAACTGGCAGCTTTCTATGGCACTGGCTGCACCTTTTCCAGTTGATGCAGCAGGGAGCGAGGCTACATTGCTCTCAGCTTTGACGTTTCGCACAGGAATAACGAGAGAGTTTAATTGCAGGAGCATTAAACAGCTGATGAAAATACCTGGAAGTATTGCTTTTTGGACGCCTGTCATCGTTCCTCGCTGTCTTTTCTTTATATTAGCACAAGTGTTCTATTTTGTCAAGAAGAAAAAGGCGGGAAATTCCGCCTTTTTTTCATTTATTTTCTTAGCGTTCCATGCTGACCACCTGATGTTCCCAGCGGTGCCAGCCGCCAAATTTTTCCATCAGGATTTTCTTTCCCTCTCCCGGGCAGGGTTCACCGATGAGTTCCAGATCTGCATCCACCATGATGCGCACCAGTTCATGGAATCTGATCTTTGGCTCCCAGCCTAGTTTTGTGCGCGCTCGGGAAGGATCCGAAAGCAAGTAATCCACTTCCGTGGGGCGGTAGTAGCGTGGATCTATCTCTACATACTTATGCCAATCCATACCCAGGTAACCAAAGGCTTCATCGAGAAACTCGCGCGGGCTATGTGATTCGCCAGTGCCAATGACGTAATCATCCGGTCGATCCTGCTGCAAGATCATCCACATCGCTTCTACATATTCTGGCGCGTATCCCCAGTCCCGTTTGGAATCAAGGTTGCCCAGATATAATTTCTTTTGCGTACCAGCCTTGATCGCCGCCAGCGCGCGGGTGATCTTACGCGTTACAAAGGTCTCACCCCGGCGCGGAGATTCATGATTGAACAAAATCCCATTGCTGGCAAAGAGATCATATCCCTCCCGGTAGTTACGGGTCACCCAGTAAGAATAAACCTTGGCAGCCGCATACGGGCTGCGCGGCTCGAACGGGGTTTGTTCGTTCTGTGGTGGTTTGGCAGCACCAAACATTTCACTGGAGGAAGCCTGATAGAAGCGCTCCGGAAATCCACTGCGACGGATTGCTTCCAAAATCCTTATGGTGCCGAGACCGGTTACATCGCCGGTGTATTCCGGCATATCAAAACTTACCCGCACATGGCTCTGCGCAGCCAGGTTATACACTTCATCTGGTCGTACGTTGTAGATGACATCCATCAGGCTTTCAATGGCAGTAATGTCACCATAATGCAGGAACAGACGTGGTTCTTCGCCATTGGGGTGCGGATCCTTGTACAGGTGATCGATCCGCCGTGTATTGAAAGTGCTTGCCCGTCGAATGATGCCATGCACTTCATAACCTTTGGAAAGGAGCAGCTCAGCCAGGTAAGAACCATCCTGTCCGGTGATCCCGGTAATCAAAGCTTTTTTCATTTACAGCCTCCTGGCGGTTTATTGCTGATCCTGTGCTGAATCCGCCCGTTCAACTCGATCGGAACGTAATTATAACCCAAACAAATGGGGTGATTTTCCTGCTAATAAGAAAAACCGGCTGTGTGGTAGGTACTCACAGCCGGTTATTTTGCTATTTCAATTATTTTTTGTGGAAGACAATCTCATTCTTTTCAGCATCGAGATCCGCCAGCACCGTATCCCCTTCCACATATTCGCCGGAAAGTAGAGCCACCGACAGGGGGCTTTCAACATATTTCTGCAGAGCTCGTTTGAGCGGTCGAGCGCCAAAAGAGGGATCATATCCTTCTTTTGCCAGCCATTCGCGTGCCTCCTCGGTCAACTCAACCTTTAGCCCGTGTTCCTCCAGACGGCTGCGAACCTCTTTCATTTGCAGGTCTACAATTTCCAGCATCTGTTCTGTGGTCAAGGGTGAGAACATGATAATCTCATCAATACGATTGAGGAATTCCGGACGGAAAGTACTCTTGAGAGCTTTTTCGATCTTCTCATGTGCCTGCCGATCCTCATCGGTATCCTCTTTCTGCAAAAAGCCCAGCGTGCCACCCTGCCGAACAAACTCCGTCCCCAGGTTGCTGGTCATGATCAAGACGGTATTTCGGAAGTCCACTACCCGCCCCTGACCATCGGTCAAGCGACCATCATCCAGTATTTGCAGCAAGGCATTCCAAACTTCGGGATGGGCTTTTTCGATTTCGTCGAAAAGGATCACCCGGTAAGGGCGCCGACGTACAGCTTCGGTGAGCTGTCCGCCTTCTTCATACCCCACATAACCCGGAGGAGCTCCGAAAAGACGCGAAACAGTATGCTGTTCACGATACTCGCTCATATCCATGCGCACAAGGGCATCTTCATCATCAAACATGAATTCTGCCAGGGCTTTGGCAAGTTCTGTTTTGCCGACCCCGGAAGGACCGATGAAAATGAAGGAGCCGATCGGTCGCCGGGGATCTTTCAAGCCGGAGCGAGCCCGACGGATGGCATCTGAAACAGCGTGAATCGCTGCCTCCTGCCCGATGATGCGTTCATGCAATCGCTCTTCCATGTGGAGTAATTTTTCGGATTCCGCTTCCATCATCTGGCTGACAGGAATGCCTGTCCACTGCGCCAGCACCTGAGCGATATCATCCACGTCTACCACTTCATCCAGCTTATGCTCTGCCTCCCATTTATCCCGGTCAGCGTTGAACTGTTCTTCAAGGCGCAAGCGTTCCGCTTTCATGCGAGCCGCGCGCTCATAATCCCGTTCCACACCCGCCAGTTCTTCTTCAGCCTTTAAACGATCGAGTTCCGATTTCGTCTTTTTCAGTTCCGGCGGCATCGAATACAAGGCAACGCGAAGTTTCGCGGCAGCCTCATCCATCAAGTCAATCGCCTTATCCGGCAGACGCCGGTCGGTGACGTAGCGTGAACTGAGCTTGACGGCAGCAGCCAGAGCTTCATCGGAGAAATGCACCTTATGGTGCGCTTCATAGCGGTCGCGCAGCCCCTGCAGCATTTTCAAAGTGTCTTCCTGTGAAGGCTCATCAACAAATACAGGCGCGAATCGGCGTTCTAGAGCGGCGTCCTTCTCAATGTGTTTTTGATACTCATCGAGGGTTGTGGCGCCAATACATTGCAATTCACCCCGTGCCAGGGCAGGTTTGAGCATGTTGGAGGCATCCATGGCGCCCTGCGCCGCCCCCGCCCCCACCACCGTGTGAAGCTCATCAATGAACAGGATGATCTCCCCGGCTGAACGTTGCACTTCCTCGATGGAGGCTTTGAGACGTTCCTCGAATTCTCCACGGAACCTTGATCCCGCGATCATTGCTCCAAGATCAAGAGAAATCACTTTTTTACCCATGAGAATTTCGGGAACATCATTCGAGGCTATTTTTTGCGCCAGCCCTTCCACAATAGCTGTCTTCCCTACGCCTGCTTCGCCGATGAGAACCGGGTTGTTTTTGGTTCGGCGGGAAAGAATCTGCATCACCCGCAGGATTTCATTATCTCTTCCGATCACCGGATCCAGCTTGCCTTCGCGAGCCTGTTGGGTTAGATCTCTGGAATATTTTTCCAGTGTGCGATACCGGCTTTCAGCCTGAGGATCCGTCACCCGCTGCCCACCCCGTAATTGATTGATAGCATCCAAAGCCCGTTCCCGTGTGATGCCGGTTGTTTCCAACAAGCGTGCAGCAGGAGTGTTTTTTTCGCTTAGAATCGCCAGAAAGAGATGTTCAGTGGAAATATACTCGTCCTTTAATTTGCTCGCCTCTTCATTCGCCAGATCAATGATGCGTTTAACCCGCGGAGTAATAAAGATCTGCCCGGCACCTCCCCCAAAAATGGAAGCCTTCGGGCTTGTCTTAAGAATGTAATCCAGACGCTCTTCAAGGATCTGGGGATCGACATTCAGGATTTCAAGAATTTGCGGGACTACCCCTTGAGGCTGCTCAATCAATGCCAGCAGGATGTGTTCAGTGTCAATTTGATTGTGCCCATAGCGTTGAATAATTTCAGTCGCCCTCTGGGCGGCTTCTTGTGCTCTTTCAGTAAATCGATCAAATCTCATCATAAGTTAAGCTCCAAATTCTATTGCCTTATTCAGGTCATTATAGCATTCAGGATATCAGAGAAATCAAAGATTTCTATAAGAATCTGATCAGCAGTTCGCTGACAATCTTCCAGGCCCACCTGACGCAGGCGGAATTCCTTCGCTCTTATAGTTGCAAAATCGTGCCAGAAAATCAATTTTCAGCTCGCGGGAATGAAACAGCCTCGAATCTGAAAATACTGGAATTCCATAAGATATTTCAAATGACAAATTATTTGGGATTGATCCGGGATTCCTTCTTTTTCACGGGTGTAAAATAATTCAATGGAATTGCAGCGATTCGATCCTCACATCCGACCCATCAACATCCGGCGAGATCTGGCGGAAATTGCCAACGTCATTGAAATCGCATTTGCCGGGCAGATGGATGCGGAAGGGATCGATTATTTACGCCATATCCGTCAAATTGCCAGCAGTGTGGGTGGCTTCCTGCTGGACGGGAATACCCCCGAGACTTCGCAATTTCCGTTCCATGGCTATGTATGGAGAGAAGATAACCGGATCATCGGCAACCTCACTCTCATCCCAGTAAGAAAATGGAACGAACAGGCTTATTTCATCGCCAATGTCGCTGTACTGCCGGAATATCGCGGTCGGGGCATTGCCAGGGCGCTCACCGATCGGGCGATCGCTCACGTAAAAGAGCATCAGGGAAAGCAAATTTATCTGCAGGTGAAGCTCGAAAACGATATAGCCCGGCATATTTACACAAACTCCGGTTTTGAAGCATTCGACTGCCGCACGACCTGGACCTATTTCCGAAGGGTCCTCCCAAATAAAGAATTCTTACCAGAAATCCACGTCCTGCGCCGAAAAGAATCGGATTGGCAGCAACAAAAAGAATGGCTGCGTGAAATCTATCCGCCACAAATTGCCTGGAATTTGCCCTATAACCTCGAACGGTTGAAACCGGCTTTTCTGACGGGCATCGGCAATTTTCTCAATGGTGTATCCAGCCGAAGCTGGTCCGCCTGGGATCAAGACCATTTGGCAGGAGTTGCCACCTGGGAGAGTGGTTTTTCCAGCTCTGATTACATCTGGCTGGCAACCACCCCTGCCTGGGAAGATGCAGCCATCCGTGCCCTTTTGCCAGTCGTCAGTACCCGGGTATTTCACCCGCAACGAATTCTGATCAATTATCCCTACAATCGTGGAGTCAGTGCTTTTGAATCGTGCGGGTTTAAGATCCTCAATACACTCGTCTGGATGAAAAAAGATCTGCAAAGTGAAACGGCATAATTTTCGAGCAACTTTTCTCCATCACCGGCGTATATAGCCTAAGAAGGAGAAAAAATGAGAAATTTTATTTTACGAGTCTTAATCAATGCCGGCGCCTTATTTCTGGCTGTCTGGCTGTTACGACCGCATATCCTGATGGAGAACGACATCTGGTATGCGTTTGTGATTTTGGGGTTGATCTTTGGGCTGGTAAATGCCTTCCTCAAACCGCTGCTCATGGTTCTGAGCTGCCCCTTAATCATCCTCACTCTTGGACTGGGCACCCTGGTGGTGAACACATTGCTCTTCCTCATCACCGGGTGGTTGGGGACTGTGATCAATTTTGGTTTCGTCATCCCCGAAAATACTTTCTGGTATGCGTTCCTTGGAGCCTTGATCGTCAGTATCGCCAGTTTTATCGGCACGCGAATACTGGATCCAGTTAAAAAATAATTTTTCTAGAAAAAGCGCCCTTACGGGCGCTTATTTTTAGGGTGTAGGTTTCACAGCAATCCATGTATAGGTGAGCGGATCCCACTGAAAAACCGGCACTCCTTGAGCATCCTTCAAAATCCAGTTACCCAGATCATCTTTTTCCGGTTGAGAATTTGCAGGTAATAACCCCGCAACCCCCTCAGAAACGATCGGTATCCAATCCTTGCCGTCACTGCTCAGACGATAGACTGGCATTTTCGCTTCATTCAGCAGCAATCCGCTCTGGTCATCATAAATCATGCCTTCCGGTATTATCGGTAAATCAGATCCGACCGTTGCTGCCTCTTCGGCGGGTAAGGTGAAGCGTAGAGCATAATTGTTTTCACCATCGCCTACCCAAACGTGTCCCTCATTATCCACCGCAATCCCGATTGGCGCACCAAACCCATCGATGCCGGAACTATAATCCCCCCAGCCGCGCACGAAGTTCCCATCCTGGTCAAACTCCAGCACTCTGAATCCATCGGGGTCTGTAACCAGGACATGGTTCTCAGAATTCAGCGCCAGGAAAGGTTTATTGGTAATAGATTGACCATTCCACCCCGAGACTGACCAGGCATGATCCACACTAAAGCCGCCCGTTCCATCCGGCTTGAAGACCTGAACGCGCTGATTCCAGGTGTCTGCCACATATACATACCCCTGCTCATCCACCGCAATGCCTACAGGCTCGTCAAATTCGCCAACCCCCATACCATTGACGCCAAACTGGGTGATGAATTTCCCTTTGCCATCAAACACAGCCACCCGGTTATTCCCGGTATCTGTAATGTAAACATTCCCATCCGGTCCAACGGCAATACCGCGTGGTCCCCAAAATTGGTCGGGCTGCTCCGCCAGACCCGGCACTCCCCACATAAGAACAAAGGCACCATCGGCGCTGAACTTCTGGATACGATGGTTCCAGGTGTCCGCTACATAAACCGAACCATCCGCTCCCACCGCCACTCCCCACGGTTCGTTAAACGTCCCGCTGGGAGCATTTCCGCTGTCAATGCTGGCATAGGTTCCCCATGCCTGCAGGAATTCACCTTCCGCACTAAACCGCTGGATGCGGTGGTTCAGCGAATCAGCAATATAAATCGAGCCGTCATTCGCAATGGCAATGTCTCGGGGCGCTGATAATTGCCCTTCCGCACTGCCGGCTGAACCTACAATTTTATCGGGAGTTAAGGTGATCATCCTGGCAGCGTAGGGATCTGTTTCGGTTACTTCGGGCGGCGTTGGCAGGACGCCATACGTCCAGATTTGGGAGGCAATATCTTTCTTGATAAACAGGTAAATGTTTACTGAGGGCTGCCAGGTTTCAAGGGTGAGATTGGTATTTCCAGTCAGGGTGGAATAGAGGGTATAGTCTTTGTTCAACCAGATATTGAAGATTGCCTGGCGCATTTCAGGATTGGTAATTCCATCCCAAACTTTTTGCCAGGTCAGGTTGAAATAATCCTGCATCGGCCATACCAGACGGGTGTATTTGGTTTCGTAATAGCCGTCTTTGAGAATCGCCTGAGTTTTCGAGTAATGGTCGTCATCCGAGATTACGATCGGATAATTAAGCAAGTCACGGGTAAGATTGTCTTCTAACCACACTTTATTGGGATAATCACGAAAATACCACCAGTACGGATAGAGGGCATCACCAATATAGGCAACCTGAATGTTTTTCCCTCCTGTGGTCCGCTTGGAAATCTCCTCGACCTGTTCAAATACATCCTTGGGTCCACGTGCGCCATGGGCATATACCAGGAATTCCCGGGCATTGTCATAATTGATAAAGCTTGCCTGTAAAGCGGAACGAGCTGTAAGCACAGTTAATATTGCGCCTGCCCCCACCAACAGCAATTTGGCGAGATTTCCCGCGCTCCACTTTGCCAGCCATTTTGCCAGCAAACCGCCTGAAGCAATCAACGCCAGGAAGCCAAAGAGGAAAGTGCTGGTAGCCTGTAGCTGGGCAAGTTCTTTGCCGGCAAATGGCGGTTCATTCCCAAGCAGGGACCCAAGCACAGTCCCGAGGCTGATCAGGAAGATTGGCAGAGTGATAAGGATCAGGAGCGCTTTTTCCTTCACAAACTGCCGGATAGAAAGCGAATCGATGACATAACCAAACCCAAAGCCAGCACAAAGGAGCATCGGCAGGGTAATGTGTACGGTAAGCCAGGGCATT
>JAGPFF010000077.1 GCA_018056725.1 Anaerolineaceae bacterium | reverse complement strand
ATGGATGTAATCGCCTGTTTCCTGCCCTTCGAGGTGCGGGTGGATCTGCTGAGGGTGCACCAGGCGGATGACTTCCTTTTCACCGTGGTAGCCGATGCCGGTATGGGCACAGCCTGCTACCATACCCGGTTGAACTTTGATGTGGGGAGTCTCTCGGAATACTTTGCTGATGATCGGTTCACGGATCTGTTCAATGCGATCCACGCCCAATCCAAGCGCGTCGCTGATGAGATGAATTGACTCAGGGAATCCGACATGACCGACGATGGATCCATCCTCCAACCCGGCGGTGAATGCGGCAGGCGTGATCCCAACACCCTGGGATTTCATTACAGTGGGACCATAAGGGCTGAGATCATTTATCCGGGAGGCTTCAATACGTTCGACCTGATGGCAACCTCCCGTAAGCACTACAACCAGCAAGTCAAGAACGAAGCCAGGATTCACACCTGTACCCAGGAGGGTCACCTGATGTTTCTGGCACAAGGCATCCAACTCTCTTGCCAGTTCGGCGTTCTGTGCATACGGATCCGCCATTTCTTCAGCAATGGAGACGCAATTAATTCCGCTGGTAATGATTTTGCGTAGATCTCCAATCTGATCCTTTAGCCAGGATGTGGTCGCAATCACGACAACATCAACTTTTTCTTTTGACAGCACTTCTTCGGGGGTGGTGCTTACTTTGATTCCCAGGTCATGACCGATTTTTAAAACCTCGCCAAGATCTTTGCCGGCATAATCCGGTCTTTGATCAATTGCAGCAACCATTTGCAGTCCGGGTTTTTCGAGGATTAACCGCGCCATTCCACTGCCCATCGCACCCAGACCCCACTGAAGAACTCGAATTGGCTTCATATCATCTCCTGAAGAAAGATTGGGATTTTTTTCTTGAACAGGGTCATTCTAACATAGATGAGGAAAGACGGTTTCGACTTGACAGCCAGGTGGCAAAAAACTTGTTAAAGAGAATAACGAAGAAATTTGACTGGAACTCCTCCATTTATCCAGCGTTCTGTTGCGACAGGCTTCTGAAGCCCGAGATTTCCGATCAGCCGTGGATCATTGCAGAGAATCCCAGCCTGCCAACCTTGGAAGTGATCCGAGAGCAGATTGCCAAAACGTGCGTAAAGATCACGTAAATCTTTATTCTCTCTGAGACGGACCCCATACGGTGGATTAGTCAAAATCCAACCGGGGGATGGCGTGGGTCGCAAATCGGAGATTGACTGCTGATGAAACTGAATACGCTCTTTCTGCCCGGCACGAGAAGCATTGGCGACAGCCATGCGGATGGCGCCACTGTCACGATCAAAGCCATAGATTTCAAGCTGCGGCTGGAGGATCGATTGCCTGGCGTGGTGAAGCAGACTGACCCAGAGATCAGGTTTAAAAACGGACCACTGCGTGAAGGCAAAATTTCGTGCAATTCCCGGAGGAATGTTGCCCGCAAGCAGCGCAGCCTCAATGGGAATGGTACCGGATCCACAAAACGGGTCAATGAGAGGGGAAATTCTGTCCCATCCCGATGCCAGTAACATGGCGGCAGCGAGGGTTTCACGCAGCGGGGCTTTACTGACTTCCTGACGATAACCACGTTTGTATAACGGAGCGCCGGAACTATCTACACTGATCGTACAAAGATCGTGAACCAGCCTGACCAGAATGAGCTGCCCATTCTTTTCCATGTGGCAGGCGGAGGCGACAGATCTTCCTGCACTAAAATGATCATTGATTGCGCCAAGAACCCGTTCTGCGACCGCATCAGAATGATAGAGCCGCGATTTGTGGCAGGTGACATGGATGTTAACCCCTTGCCCAGCGGTGATGAATTGATCCCACGCAAGACGTGAAGCCTTTTTTCTCAATTCGGAAAATGCAGCGGCGTAAAAACTCCCCAGTCTTACACTAACCCGGCTGGCAGTGCGGAGATGAAGATTCGCGCGCAGGACTTCTTCTAACCCGCCTTCGATTAAAATTCCGCCCACATCTTCCGCTGAAATGCGTGAATCCATTGTTTCATTGCCTTCAATTTGCAATGGACGAATAGATAATTGATTACATTCCTGCGCCAGCAGGGATTCGAATCCTGGAGCGCAGGAGACAAAAATTTGAAAGGCGGCATCAGACATGCTTGTTTACTTTCTACGCGGAGTATCTTTTCCGGGACGGTTTCGATTTTGGATTAGAGGGGAATTATGGACGGGTTTGCTGGCATGGAGTATCTCTTTTTGCAGTGCTTTCCGGTGAAGATTTTTTTCGACAAATAACGGAGTTCCGGTAAATGGATCCATTTCAGTGTAATACATCACGCTGGCATATGTGGATGGCGTAGGAGTGAAAACCTGAACCTGTTCCGGGAGGATTTGCAGATTGTTGGAAACAAATTTCCTTAAGGCTTTCATCTCAGATTCGCTGCACCCTGGATAAGCGGCGATTAGATAATAGGTCAGGAATTGATCTTTCCCGGCTTTGCGCGAGAGGGTCTGAAATTTATCTTTGAATTTTAACAACGAGTCAACCGATGGCTTGCCCATCAGGCTCAAGACTGCCGGAACGGAATGTTCGGGGGCGATTTTTAACTGCCCCGAAGTATGGTATCGAACGATCTCGTTTAAGTAGGGCATCCCATATTTCTGGTCAGCCAGCACCATATCATAGCGAATTCCTGAACCGACAGATACTTTTTTAATTCCCGGGATCTGCCGGATCTTTTGCAGCAACTCAATTTGTTGGGAATGATCTACTGGAAGTGCGGGGCAGATTGTGGGGAAAAGACAGCGTTTGTCTTCGCAGGCACCCAGTTTGAGTTTCTTTGCACATTCAAAACCGTACATATTGGCTGTCGGACCGCTCAGGTCAGGGATGACGCCTTTGAAATCGGGGTGCTGGGCGATGCGGCGGGCTTCGGCAAGGATGGATTCCACGCTGCGTGAGGTAACGGTGCGTCCTTCATGGACGGCAATTGCGCAGAAATTGCACTCTCCATAACAACCGCGGTGGGTGGGGATGGAGAAACGCGTCGTCTCCAGGGTTTTTACTGCCCCCTGCTGTTCATAATAAGGGTGTTGTTCACGTTGGAAATCAAGGGCATATACGTGGTCAAGATCTGGCTGGGAAAGGGGCAGAGCAGGGGGATTTTGAATCAGCCAGCGATCGCCTTTACGCTGTGCCAGACCGTGTGCGGTTATCGGGTCATTATTTTGATAAAAAAGATGAAACATGCGGATAAACGCAGTTTTATTTGCCACAACCTCTTCGAAGGAGGGAAGTTCGAGGGTTTCTGGCGGGATATGATGGCTCAGGTAGCACAGACCGCGTATGGAAAGCGGGGAGAGTTGGGATTGTAGTGCCGTAGCCAGTTCAAGAATACTGGATTCCGCCATGCCATAAAGGAGGTAATCCGCTTTGGAATCGAACAAAATTGGTGCGCGCAAACGGTCATCCCAGTAATCGTAATGTGCCACCCTCCTCAGGCTCGCTTCAATCCCACCCAATACAATCGGCACTCTTGACTTGAAATAGCGTTTGATGAGATTCGTATAGGCAATAATTGCCCGATCCGGGCGCCGGTTGTTTACTCCTCCAGGCGTGAAGTCATCGGAGCGTCGTTTGCGCAAGGTTGAAGTATAGTTGGCGACCATCGAATCTACGGCACCCGCGCTGATCCCCCAGAATAATTCCGGTTCACCGAGGCGCGAAATATCAACATCTGAGGAGAGATCCGGTTGGGCAATGACTCCAACGCGATAATTCGCCTCCAAAAGAATGCGACCGATGACCGCGATCCCCGAATAGGGTGTGTCAATGTAAGAGTCCCCGGATACCAATACGACATCCAGTTTTTCCCAGCCGAGTGCTTCCATTTCCTCGCGTGTAGTAGGTAAGAACATGTGTAAACCTTATAGAGAGTATATCATCCGGCAGCAAAAAACAGCCCGGAGGCTGTTTATTTGCAAAGAAAAAAAAGTCTTATTCTTCGTCCAGATGAACATGCCCATGAGCAAGTTCTTCAGGTGTTGCCGGGCGTATGCCGGTGACTGTGACATCAAATTCAAGATCATCGCCGGCAAGTGGATGATTGAAATTGAATGTGACGGTTTCAAGAGAGACTTCCTCGACGAAAGCAGTATGCTCGGATCCATCCTCGTCTTCAAAGGTCACTTCCATGTCCGGTTCCAGGACGAAGTCAGCAGGAAAATCAGATTTTGGCATTTCAACGATTTGCTCAGGATCATATTCCCCGTAACCATCCACTGCTTTAACCAACACATGTTTGGATTCGCCGATTTTCATCCCTTCCAACTCGCGCTCTAATCCGGGGATGATCTGACCATGCCCTTGAATAAA